>JBDTSC010000421.1:0-3437 GCA_039931375.1 Ardenticatenales bacterium | reverse complement strand
GGGGCCGGGTCGACGAATCGACCCGGCCCCGTTGCTTGTCCTATGCCCGGCGCGGCCCGCGTTGCCGCCGCCCGCGCCGCTCGCGCACTACTCGTGCGCTTGCGCTACCCGCTACCGCCCCCCGAACCCGCCCGGCACCCCCGGGCACCGCAGCGGGTCGTTCGGCTTGTACGTCGCGAAGACCGGGAACGCCTCGTAGCCCTTGGACTCGTCGCCCGGCACGTCCACGCCGCCCGCGCCGGCGCCGATGCGCTCGATCGCCACGGCGCCCAGGCCGACGACGTTGCGCACGAAACCGCCGCGGTCGTCGAAGACGTCGTGCTCCCAGAACACGGCGCTCACGACGGCGCTCCCCAGATATCCGTTGTCCAGGAAGCCGTAGCCGCGCAGATCGATCACGTCGACTTCCTTCTCGCCGACCTTCTGGCAGATCTGCTCGATCAGGCCGTTCTGGTCGTAGAAGAAGACGACGAAGTCCGTGAAGCCGGGCTTGGGCACGAGGTTCGTCACCGCGAACTCCGTCGTGATCCCTCGACTGCCCTTGGCCACCAGCGGCAGCGCCAACACCGCCGCCCCGCTGGCCGTGCCGCCCGTGCCGTTGCCGAGCTGCCAGTCGTACAGCAGGCACTCGCCCTGGCCGTTGTAGGCGATCGCCTCCCGGCGCACCGTGCGGGCCGGGTCCGCCCAGCGTTCGAGCAGGGCGACGGCGGAGACGCGCGGCGCGAGGACGTTCGGAGCGCCCGGCGTGATCCACTCCTGGCTCTCGACGCGGGCGCTGCCGGCCCAGGCGCCGGGCAGGTTGGCGATCACGGGCAGGAAGAACGTCTGGCTGCCGCGCGGACAGACCCAGTCGACCAGCGTCGTGATGATGTCGCCGCTGCGGTCCAGGAAGTAGACCTTCACCTTGGCCGCCAACGTCGTGTCCAGGTTCTGGACCTGGATGATCGTGTCCCAGCCCTGATACTCGCTGTACGTAAGCGGCAGGTAGGCGATCTGCTGGCCGTAGCTGAAGCCGAGGGCGTGCACGTCGGCCGGCAGCCCGTTGTAGCTCGTAAAGTGGTTCGGCCCCATCGTGTCGACGACGATGCCGAGCGGCTGGGTGGAGCGGATGTACGCCGAGCCGAGCCAGTCCGGTCCGACGACGGTGTTCGGGTCGAAGCAGACCGTCTCGCCTGGGCTGACGGTCAGGACGTCGGCCAGCGTGTTGCGCAGGCACTCGTCCTGCGCCTTGAACCACAGCTCGAGCGACGTGCACTCATCGCCCGAGTTCTGGATGCAGATCTTCGAGCTCAGGCCGCCCTTGCTGGCCAGCACGAGCGGCGCGTAGAACATGCGCGCGCCGCTGACCGGATCGCGCGCGCCCTCCTGGTCGCTGGAGATGCCGGTGTAGGCGGCGTGCGACATCACGTTCGGATCGGCTGCGTCCGGGCAGCTTCGGTTCACCGTCGCCGCGATCGGCTCGCCCTGGTGCGCCTTGAAGTCGAGGACGTACTGGTGCAGGCCGCTGCCATCGAACGGGCTGCGGTAGGACGTCTGCCGGCGGTAGGCGAGGTCGAACACGCTCCACTGCTTCCAGTTGCCGACGACGTGGTCCATCAGCGCCGCGCAGACCTCGAGGTCGAAACGCGACTCGTTGCCCTCGGGGTTCATGATCAGGTCGGTGGCGTTGACGGAGTACAGGACAGCGCTGCGCGCGGCGGAGGGGAGTTGGGAGGCGGTGAAGGTCCAGGCGGAGCCGGGGCGGAGCAAGCCGCCGCACTCGACTTTGAGGGGGCCGGCGGCTTGGGGGGGGCAGAAGCTTTCGTCGCCCCAGGCGACGAGCACGACCTTGGTGTCGTGATCGCCCAGGTTCTGGACCTGGATCAGCGTTTGGCACGTGGTGCCGCCGAGGATCGGGAGTTGGATGCGCCAGTCCACGCCGGCGCACGGCACCTCGACGGTGGCGCTGTCCATGGCGGTGGCGTCCGGCAGGCACGCCAGGTCGGTGCGGCCGGAGTTCACCGGGTTCGCGCGCACGGTGACGTTGTCGCGGATGACGCCGCAGTCCCAGACGGCCAGCGCCTGCGGGATCGTGACCTGCCGCCGCACGGTCTCGCCGGGCTTGACGGGTTCGTTCGGATCGGCGCCCGACGTGATCGTGGCGCTGAAGATCTCGGTCGGTCCAACGGTGCGCATGTCGATAACGTCGGACAGGAACAGCGCATCCAGGTACGTCGTACCGGTGTTCGTGACCTCGAAGCAGAACGTGATCGGCTGGCCCGTCCTGTTGAACACACCGGCGTCGATGTCGACGCCCGGACACGCGCCGTCGAACGAGACGGTCTTGACCACCTTGACGCCCGGGCACGCGATCGTCGTCGCCTCGTCGTCGCCGTTGTTGCCCGGCGCCGGGTCGACGGTCGGGGTGCGCGGGCCGCCGCCGAGGCCCGGCTGGTAGTCCGGCGCCGGTGGCCAGCGGACATCGTTGCGGCGCGTCTCGACGAGCGCGCTGTTGCGCGCCGTACCGCCGCACGGCGCGTCCGTGCGCACCATCACCCGGATCTGGATGGCGACCGGCGCGCCGCCAGCGTTCACGCGCCCGAGCTCGTTCACGCCTAGGTTGTTCGGGTCGTCGCCGACGCGGATCGTGATCCGCCCGTCGTCGCGAACCTCGACGACCTGGCCGCGGTTGACGGTCACGCTCACCTTTGTCGGGTCGGCGACGACGAGGTCGACCGGGAGCTGATCCACGACGAACGCCTCGGCCGCGTCGGATGGGCCGTCGTTCGTCACCGCGATGTCGTACGTGATCGTGCCGCCCGGCGCGACCGGGTCGCACTGGGTCAAGCCGGCCGCGTCGTCGACCTTTGTCAGGCGCAGGTCGGCCGCGGCGCGAATCAGCGTCAGCTCGCGGTCGGTGTTGTCCTGAATGCGGAAGTCGGTCGTGAAGCTGGTGATCGTCGCCTGGTTCTGCGCGACGAGGTCGGTCCCGTCGAGCACGTAGCCAGCGTCGATCCGGGTGACGAGGAAGTACTGGAAGCTGTCGCCCGGGTCGAGCGTCCCGGTGCCTGGAGCCGGGATGACGATGTCATTGGCGTGCCGGTACGACGTGACCGTGACGGTGTTCGGCGCGGTGAAGCTGCACGTCACGAGGTCATCCGGATCGACCGACTCGCAGCGCACGAACGTCTCGCCCAGGATGCCCGGCTGCTTGAAGTCGAGGGTGTGGCTGAGACCGACGTTGCGCGCCACGCTCGGCCCGCCGTTGCCGAACGTGACCCGATAGCGCCGTTCCGTGCCCGCGACCGCCGTCTCGAGCGGCTGGGCGCCTTGCTGCTCGGTCACCGCCGCGCTCGCGGGCGCGACGGCGGCCGGCCGCGGGTGCCCGCGCAGCATCGCGGCCAGGACGCCGCTCAGGCGTCGGACGAGGCCGTGGGCCGACGGGAGCGCGGGCGCGG
>JBDTSC010000420.1:0-3465 GCA_039931375.1 Ardenticatenales bacterium | reverse complement strand
TTCGACACGGACACGAACGTGATCATCGTCGCGGCCACGAACCGCCCCGACATCCTCGACCCGGCGCTGCTCCGCCCCGGGCGCTTCGACCGCCGCGTCGTGATCGATCGGCCGGACGTCAAGGGCCGGCGGCAGATCATCGACATCCATGCCCGCGGTAAGCCCTTGGCGGCGGATATCGACCTGGACGCGATCGCCAAGCAGACGCCCGGCTTTTCGGGCGCCGATCTCGAAAACCTGGTCAACGAGGCGGCGATCCAGGCCGCCCGCCGGAACGCGCGCCAGATCACGAACGCGGACATCCAGCAGGCCGTCGACAAGGTGCGCTTCGGTCCGGAGCGCAAGAGCCGGACGATGGAGCCCGAGGAGCTGAAGATCACGGCGTACCACGAGGCGGGCCACGCCGTGGTCATGCACGTGCTGGACGAGTGCGATCCGGTCCACCGCGTGACGATCATCCCGCGCGGGATGGCCGGCGGGCTGACGTCGTCCCTGCCCGAGGGCGACACGTACCTGCGCAGCAGCGCCAAGTTCCGCGCGGACCTGGCCGCAGCGCTCGGCGGCCGCGCCGCGGAAGAGATGGTGTTCGGTGAAGCTTCGACCGGCGCGTCGAGCGATCTCGAGTACGTCACGAAGACCGCGCGCGACATGGTCACGCGCTACGGGATGAGCGAAGCGCTCGGCCCGATCACGTTCGGCCAGAAGCACGAGCTCGTGTTCCTCGGACGGGAGCTGTCCGAGCAGCGCAACTACTCCGAGGCGATCGCGCGCCAGATCGACCACGAGGTGCGCCGATTGGTCACGGACGCGTACGAGCGCGCGGCCAAGACGCTGCGCGACAACATCGATCGGGTCCACGACGTCGCGCGCCGGCTGCTCGAGGTCGAGACGCTCGAGCGCGAGGAGTTCGTCGGGGTCATGGGCGGGGCGGGCTGAGCGAGGCGCCAGATCGGGCTGCGTTCCGCACCGCATCGAGCGCCTCGGCCACGGCCGCGGCGCGCACCGCGGCGCGATCGCCTACGGTGTGCGTCGACCATGTCGCCACCCGCTCGTCGACGGCCAAACCGAACCACACGAGTCCGACGGGCTTCTCGGCCGAGCCGCCGCCCGGCCCGGCGATGCCCGTGACGGCCACAGCGACGTCCGCCCCGAGGCGCGCGCGCACGCCGACGGCCATGGCGGCGGCCGTGGCGGCGCTGACCGCGCCGTCCGATGCGAGCGTCGTGCGCGGGACGCCGAGCAGCGCGTGCTTGGCGTCATCGGTGTACGAAACGACGCCGCCCACGTACCAGGCCGAGCTGCCGGGCACAGAGGTGAGCGCGGCGCCGACGAGCCCGCCGGTGCATGACTCGGCGGTGGCCACGGTCCAGCCGCGGCGTGTGAGCGCCCGGCCGACGGCCGCGGCCTGGTCGACGAGGGCGGGGGGCAGGAGGTCGGCGTTTGGCTTGGCCGGTAGGCGGGTCATCCGCGGATCGTACGCCGCGTGGGCGCGCGGGTCCAAGCGCGCCCCAGGGCGATCGCATGGGCGACTGCCCGTGGCGGGGCGTCGTGCGGACGTCGAACTGGGCACGAGCATGGGAGCGTGTGCTAGACTTGCGGCCTCGGTACGAGGTCGGGCAGGGGGAGACCAGGAGAGAAGCGAATGATTCGCATGCAGGAACGGCCTGAGCGATTCGGGCTCGAAGACCATGGACTCAGGCCCCAGGCGGACGTCTACTGGAACCTCGCCCCTGCCGCGCTGATCGAAGAGGCGGTGGCGCGCAGCGAGGGCCACCTGATGGCCTGCGGCGCCTTTGCGTGCACGACAGGCGCGCACACGGGCCGCTCTCCGAACGACCGCTTTATCGTCGAGGAGCCGTCCTCGTCTGGCAACATCTGGTGGGGCAAGGTGAACGCTCCGCTCACCCCGGCGTCGTTCGCCGCGCTCAAGGTCAAAACGCTCCGGGCGCTCGAGCAGCGGGACCTGTTCGTCCGCGACGTGTGGTGCGGGGCGGACCCGGCCCACCGGCTGTCTGTACGGGTCATCACGCAGTCCGCTTGGCACAACCTCTTTTCGGGCAACATGTTTCTCCGGCCGACCCCCGAGGCGTTGAACGATTTCAAGCCGGACTGGACGGTGTTTCAGGCGCCGGCCGCGCAGGCTGACCCAGCCACGGACGGGACGCGGTCGGGCACGTACGTCGTCTTGAACTTCGGCGAGCGCACCGTGCTGATCGGCGGCACCGCCTACGCCGGCGAGATCAAGAAGTCGATCTTCTCGGTGATGAACTTCATCCTGCCCGCGCGCAACGTGCTGCCGATGCACTGCTCGGCGAACGTCGGCGCCAGCGGCGATGTGGCGCTGTTCTTCGGGCTTTCGGGCACGGGCAAGACGACGCTGTCCGCCGACCCGGAGCGCCCGCTCATCGGCGACGACGAGCACGGCTGGAGCGAACACGGCGTCTTCAACTTCGAGGGCGGCTGCTACGCCAAGACGATCGGCATCACGTCTGAATCGGAGCCCGAAATCTTCTGCGCCACGGAGCGCTTCGGCACCGTGATCGAGAACGTCGGCTACGATCCCGTGAGCCGCATCCCGGACTATGCGACGGATGCGCTGACGGAGAACACCCGCTCGAGCTATCCGATCGAGCACTTGACCAACTTCGTGCCCTCCGGCATGGCCGGCCACCCGCGCAACGTCGTCTTCCTGACGGCGGATGCGTTCGGCGTCATGCCGCCGATCGCGCGCCTCACGCCGGACCAGGCGATGTTCCATTTTCTTTCCGGCTACACCGCCAAGGTGGCGGGCACGGAGCGCGGCGTCAAGGAGCCATCGGCGACGTTCTCCACGTGCTTCGGCGCCCCGTTCATGCCGCGCCATCCGGGCGTGTACGCGCAGATGCTCGGCGATCGTCTGGCGCGGCACGGCGCCAAGGTCTGGCTCGTGAACACCGGGTGGACGGGCGGCGGCTATGGCGTCGGGCAGCGCATGTCGCTGACGCACACGCGCCGCATGCTGTCCGCCGCGCTGCACGGGGAGCTCGACGGCGTTCCGACGCGCGTGGATCCGGTCTTCGGCATCGAGGTGCCGATCGCCGTACCCGACGTGCCGGACTCGGTGCTCGACCCGCGCAGCACCTGGGCCGACGGCGCCGCATACGATGCGCGCGCCGCCGAACTGGCCAAGATGTTCCGCGCCAACTTCGACACGTACGCCGACGGTGTCAGCGAGGCGGTTCGCGCCTGCGCCCCGCAGGGCTGACGCCCGACGCCCGACGCATCACCCACACTTCGGAGCCTCACATATGACGTTTCCCAGCCTCGCGATTCCCGCCGACGGCCAGCGTATCGACCTGCAACACGGGCGGCTGAACGTGCCGGACCGGCCGATCATCCCGTTCATCGTCGGCGATGGGATCGGTTCCGATGTCACGCCCGCGATGCAGGCGATGCTGGACGCCGCCGTCGCCAAGGCCGGCGGCA
>JBDTSC010000419.1:0-3479 GCA_039931375.1 Ardenticatenales bacterium | reverse complement strand
GGAACGCTGACGGCTCCTACCTATTAGAATAGAGAATAGCCATGAACGCCCGCGCCGTCACCCCCCTCGAAAGACCCCCCATGCACAACCCTGCCCCAACCGCCACCCCCATCCACCCCCACCTGCGCGACCGCTGGAGCCCCCGCGCCTTCGACCCCCGCCCAGTCCCCGATGCGATGCTCCGCGCGCTCTTCGAGGCGGCCCGCTGGGCACCGTCGTCGGCCAACAACCAGCCGTGGCGCTTCGTCGTCGCCCGCGCCGCCGCCGAGCCTGAGGCGCACGCGGCGTTCGTCGCCTGCCTGAACGCGGGCAACCGGCGCTGGGCGATTCGGGCGCCCGTGCTGGCCTTCGCCTGCGCCAAGCGCACCGTCGAGCGTCCCGACCGCCCGCCGCGCGACAACGCGCACGCGTGGTACGACCTGGGCCAGGCCGTGGCGCACCTCAGCGTACAGGCGACGGCGGAGGGATTGATCGTGCACCAGATGGCCGGCTTCGACGCCGCCGCGGCCCGCGCGGCGTGCGGCGTCCCAGACGGGTTCGACGTCGTCACGGCCGTAGCGATCGGCTTCGCGGGTGAGCTGGAGGCGCTGGACGAGGACCTCCGCGAGCGTGAGGTCGCGCCGCGCGTGCGGCGGCCCCTGGTGGAGACGGTGTGGCGGGGGGCGTGGGATGTTCACGCAGCGTGGGCGGACGATGACGGAATCGAGCGGATCGATCCGGCCCGCCCGCGATGACGGGCCTCAGCATCGGCGCCGGCGGATGGCCATGACCGGATGCGCCATGGTCCGCGTTAAGCTTTGCCGTCCGGCGTGCGTCAGACCCGGTATGTGCGCGCCAGAAACGCGCCATGTGTCCCACGGCGCCGACCGCAGCAATGCCTCCGGCGCCCCCCGAAGGAGGCCCACGTGCCCATGCTCACCCGGCGCATCCCCGCGCCGGCCGGCGGGCTGGCGGTCGTGACGCGATCGCGGCCGATCGACGCCGGCGCCCTCTACGCGGCCCATGCGCGCGATGTCTTTCGCGCCGCGTTCCGCGTGACCGGCAACGTGCAGGATGCGGAGGACGTGCTGCAGACCGTCTTCGCGCGCCTGATGCGCTCCGCCGATGCCGCCGACCTCGACAACCCGGCCGGCTACCTCCACCGCGCCGCCGTCAACGCCGCGCTCGACCTGCTGCGCCAGCGCCGCCGCCGCGCCACCGTCTCGCTTGACGGTGCGACCGGCGACGACGCCGCTCCGCAAGCGTTCCGCGAGATGGCCGACCCGAACATCGACCCCGACGACCGAGCGCTGCGCGATGCGCTTCGGGCTGCCGTCGCCGAGCTGCCGGCGCGCACCGGCCAGATCTTCGCCCTGCGCTACTTCGAGGGCTACTCGAATCGGCAGATCGCCGACCGTTTGGACACCACCGAGAACAGCATCGGCGTCACGCTCCACCGCGCCCGCGCGCGGATGCGAGCGGCCATGACGCCGTGGCTGGCCGACTGACGAGGAGGATTCCGTGAACGATCCCGAGATGACCCCATTCGGCGCGGCCGGCGAGACGCCGGCCGACGACGCGACCCACTCGACCCTTGATCATGCGGCCGCCGACGCCCGCTTGGATGCGCTCATCGACCGCGCCGCCGCCGGCGTGCACGGCGAGGAGCCGTCCGATGCCGTCGTGCAGTCCGCCATCGAGCGCACGTGGTCCCGCCTGCAGGGCGGCGACGCCCAGATGGGCGCGGACGGCGCGACGGACTACCGCACCCTGATCCCGGCGTTCCTGGCCGGCGGGCTGTCCGCCGCGCAGCGGATGCTGATGGCCGACCAGATGCGCGAGAACCCGGCCTTCCGCGCCGAGGTCGAGGCGCTTCGCACGGGCCGTCGGCGGCTCGACTTGACCGCCGTGAACAGCAGCAAGGCCGTCGCCGCCCGTCCGAGCCGCTGGACCCGCGGCCGCATCGGCGCCGCCGTGGCCACGCTGGCCGTCGCGGCCGCCGTGGGCGTCTTCGCCTTCGGCCGCGACTTCGTCCAGCCGAACCGCGTGCTGGCCCAGGTGGCCGATGTCGACGGCGCGCTCGTGACCGTGGCGGACGCCGCCGGCGCGCACGCGCTGGCCGTCGGCGACGCGATCCACCCGCGCCAGGCGCTGCGCGCGTCGGGCGGCGGCGCCGTCGTCACGCTGACGGACGGCTCCAAGCTCGAGCTGGACGACCGCTCCCAGGTCAGCCTGCGCTCGCGCTGGGACGGCCTTGCCATCCACCTCGACCGCGGCAACCTGATCGTCCAGGCCTCCGACCAGGGCAGCGGCCACCTCGTCGTCGACACGGACGATGTCGGGGTCAGCGTGCAGGGCACGATCTTCAGCGTCCGCCACGGCACGAAGGGCTCGCGCGTCTCGGTCGTCGAGGGCGCGGTCCAGGTGAGCGGGGCGGCCGGCAGCCGGACGCTGGGCGGCGGCGATCAATATGTCTCCAACACCGCGGTCGGCGCCGTGCCGGTCACGTACGACGTCCGCTGGAGCCGCGACCGCGCGCGCTACGACCAGATGCTCTCCGAGCTGGCGCAGCTCGGCCACGAGATCGACCAGGCCGTGCAGGGCCCGGCGCCGCGCAAGGCGTCGCAGCTCGTCGGGCGGCTGCCGGCGGACACCGCCGTCGTCGTCGCGCTGCCGAACCTGGGCCCGACGTTGGCCGAGCAGTACAAGCTGTTCGAGTCGCGCGTGGCGGCCTACCCGGCGCTCAAGGAGTGGTGGGCGGCGAACATGGCCGATCCGAAGGACAAGGCGCGGATCGACGCGCTCGTCGAGGCCGTCGCCAAGGTCGGCGATCAGGTGGGCGATGAGGTCGTGATCAGCCTCCGCTTCGGCGCGGACGGTGAGCCGACCGCGCCCGTCGTGATGGCCACCGTCGCCGATCCCGTCGCCTTCCGCCGCGAGCTGGAGGCCCGCTTCGCCGACCTCACGACGAAGATGTCCGACGGCGCGGGCCACACGGGCGACGAGCCGGCGCTGGCGATCCTGACGGACCGCACCGCCCTCGATGCCGCCGCGGCGGCCGAGACGGCCCGCGACGCGGCCGCGCCGGACACATCGTCCACCGGGCCGGCGGACGCCGCGCCGAACGCCGACGGCGCTGCCGCTGAAGCGCCCGACGCATCCGATACATCCGACGCGACGGACGCCGCGGCGGGCGATCGCCTCCAAGTCTGGCTGGGCGACGGCATCGTCGCGGCCTCGCCCGCGGCGCTCAGCCTGCAGCCGATCGTCGAGGCAAAGGGCGGCCTCGAGGCCGGCTTCAAGGCGGCCGTCGACGCCGCGTATGGCACGGGCATCGACGCGCTCGTCGCCGTGGACCTCCAGCGGATCGTGAAGACGGCGCGCGACGCGTCGACCGCGCATGGGGCGCCCGACGCCGCCGAGGACGATCCCGGCAACGACGCCCAGTCGGCCGATCACGCGGACGCGGCGCTCGACTTCACCGGCCTCGCGGACGCCCG
>JBDTSC010000418.1:0-3484 GCA_039931375.1 Ardenticatenales bacterium | reverse complement strand
CCGGTGTCCACCGTCGCGCCCGGCGACGTGCTCTACGTCACGCTCGCGGTGTCGCCGGCGGCGACGGCCACGTCGGACGCGAACGTGGACGGCGCGATCAAGGGCGGCGTGGCCGGCAACAGCGACGCGACGCCAGCAGCGGGGTCGACATCGTCGGGCGGTTCGGCCGGCGCGAGCACGGGCGGCGACGAGCAGGTGCGGCTCGGCGACATCGCCGAGATCGTCCGCGAGCCCGAGGCCGCCAGCAGCATCAGCCGCTCGAACGGCAAGGGCAGCCTGGGCCTCTTGGTCTTCAAGGAGCGCGGCAAGAACACGGTCAAGGTGGTCGATGACGTCAAGGCGCGCATCGACGAGCTCCAGAACGAGAACGACGACCTCGATGCGCTCGATGTGAACCTCGTGTTCGAGCAATCGTCGTTCATCAAGGAGTCCTTGAACGGCGTCCGCAACGAGGGCATCCTGGGCGGGCTGTTCGCCATCCTGATCATCCTGTGGTTCCTGCGCAGCATCCGTTCGACGATCGTCATCGCGGTCAGCATCCCGCTGTCCATCCTGACCGCGCTCGTTCTGATGCGCGCCCAGGGGCTCTCCCTCAACCTGCTGACGATCTCCGCCCTGACGATCGCGATCGGACGGGTGGTGGACGACGCGATCGTCGTCATCGAGAACATCTATCGCAACCTGCAACGGGGCGTCCCAAGACGGCAGGCGATCCTGCAGGGCGCCGGCGAGGTGGCCACCGCCATCACGGCCGCCACCCTGGTCACGGTGGCCGTCTTCCTGCCGCTCGGCTTCGTCGGCGGCCTGACGCGCGAGTTCTTCCTGCCGTTCGGCCAGACCGTGACGTACGCCCTCTTGGCCAGCCTGATCGTGGCGTTGACCGTCATCCCGTTGCTGGCCAGCTGGTGGCTGACCCCCGAGAGCCTGCCCGCCGAGCGCGAGACGACGCTCCAACGCGTCTACACGCCGATCCTGCGCTGGGCCCTCGGCCACCGCGCGGTGACGCTGATCATCGCGCTGGCGTTCTTCGCGTTCAGCCTCTTGCTCGTGCGCTACATCCCGCGGACGTTCCTTGGCGGCTTCGGCGAGCCTGGGATCAACATCACGGTGTCCCTGCCGACGGGCGCGACCCTCGAGACGACCGACGAGGTGGTCAAGCTGGTCGAGAACGTCCTTGACGACGACGACGCGATCCACAACATCGAGACGACGATCGGCAGCGGCAGCGCGGACTTCGGCCAGTTCAGCGGCGGCGATAGCGCCAAAGCCACGATCCGCGCCACGCTGGTCAAGGACCCGGACAACCCGGACGCGAAGGACTCCGAGACCACATCCTCGTGGAGTAAGTGGTTCAAGAAGAGCAAGCGCGAGGACCCCGAGGTCGTGGCGCAACGGCTGCGCGATGAGCTGCACGACCTCAACGACATCGACGAGATCAAGAAGCGCCTGGGCCGCGACCTGGACGAGAACGACCTGAACGCCGAGATGGCGCGGCTGCGCACCGTCCTGGGCGCGACGAACATCGTCGAGGGGCGGGCCAACGAGGTCTTCGAGTACGCCGTGAGCGTCGGCGCGGGCGGCGGGCCGCCGGCCGGTGTGTACGACCTGCAGGTGCGGGGCGACGACGAGCGCGACGTGCGCAAGGCGACGGCGCTCGTACTGGCCGCGATCAAGGACCCCGACGAGTGGGATACCGAGGGCTACGACCTCAACGGCAACGACCCGGCGGACGCGACGCTCGACGACCTGCCGATCATCAACATCAAGAGCAACCTGACCGAGGCCCGTCAGGCCCTGACGGTGGCCGTAAACCCAGCCAAGGCGCAGGCCAAGAAGCTCTCGACCATCCAGGTGGCGCTCGCGCTGCGCGCGATCTTCGAGGGCCAGGAGGTCGGCAAGATCGAGATGGCGGACGGCAAGGACGGCGCGAGCGTCTCGAAGCTCGACGTCCTGGCCGTGTACCCGGATGACCTGATCACGGACAAGACCGCCCTCGAGAACTACATGCTCGACGCGCCCGGCGGCGGCAAGGTGCGCCTGGGCGACATCGCGGAGGTCTCGCTGCGCGCGGGCGCCGTCGAGATCACGCGGGTGAACGGGCAGCGCGCGGCGATCATCTCGGGCGAGATCACGGACACGGACACGTTCGGCATCCAGGCGAGCGCGGGGACGATCATCGACCGGGTGAAGAAGGACCACGAGGACCTCTTCGGGCACGCGGACGATACAAAGGATCCGCCCGTCACGGTCGGCACGGGCGCGCAGTCCGGCGAGCAGCAGAACAGCTTCAACGACCTCCTGCTGGCGCTGCCGATCTCGATCCTGATCGTCTACCTCATCATGGTCCTCGAGTTCGGCTCGCTGGCCGTGCCGTTCGCGATCCTGTTCAGCCTGCCGTTCGCGGCCACCGGCGCCTTCATCTCGTTGGCGATCACCGGCCGCGCGCTCTCGCTGTCCAGCCTGATCGGGATGCTGATGCTCATCGGCATCGTCGTGACGAACGCGATCGTGCTGCTGGACTTCGTCCAACAGCTGCGCAAGCGCGGCTACAGCGTGAACGACGCGCTCATCGAGGGCGGCCGCACGCGCGTCCGGCCGATCATGATGACGGCCGTCGCCACGGTGATCGCGCTCATCCCGCAGGCGCTCGGCTTCACCAAAGGCGCCCTGCTGGCCAGCGAGCTCGCGACGACGGTGATCGGCGGCCTGACGACCAGCACGCTCCTCACGCTGGTGGTCGTGCCGGTGCTCTACAGCCTGTTCGCCGGCATGGCCGGCCAGACGGCCGCCAGCACGATGATGCCGACCGATCCGGACGGGACACCGCCGCCGCCCCCGCCGCCCCCTGGCGGCCGCCCGTCCGTCCCGGTGCCCGCGATGCCGTCGCCCGGCCCGCGCCCGCCCGCGCCCGCCGCGCCGGTGCCGTCGACGATGCCCGCCGCTCCCGCCCCCGCCACGCCGCCGCCCGCCGCGCCGCCCCCCCCCGCCCTGACCGGCGGCGCGGTGCCGGCGGGCGCACCGGTGGCGGGCGCCGCCGCGGCGACGCCGCCGATGACGATGCCGGCTTCGCCGTCGCCGTTCGCGGCGCCGCCGCCCGTCGCGACGGAGGGCCAGGCCCCCGCGCGCGTCGTGCCCGCAGCGCCCGCGGAGACGCCGCCGACGCCGCCGTCGCGGCAGCCGTACGAGGGTCCGGAGGTGACGTGGTCCAGCCGCGGTGGGGCGGCCGCCGCGCCCGAGACCACGCTTCCTCCCGCGGAACCGGAGGCGCCGCAAGGCGCTTGACCGGCCTTCGTCCACCTGCTACGCTGATCCGGCTGCTGCGTTGGGCTGGCGCACATGCGTCGCAACCTACGTGATCTCATCGGGAGCCCGTCTTGCAACAGGCGCCACCATCCTAGTGATCGGGGGCGTCCAGCGGGCACCCACCTGCGTCAGCAGGTTGTTGACCCCGCGTCGGCCCACGCGGCATGCTTTTCCTTGAGGG
>JBDTSC010000417.1:0-3491 GCA_039931375.1 Ardenticatenales bacterium | reverse complement strand
AGCGGCTTCGCCGCCTTCGGCCTGGCCTCCTCGGACGAGGACGCGCTGCGCACGACGGACGGCGTGCAGCGGCGGATGGTCCGGTATCACGTGCCGGACGCCATGGCGACGGACGTCACGCTGACGGATATCCTGCCGGCGAACATGGTCGTCGACGCGGCGAGCATCGGCAGCACCGGCCAATGGCGGTCGCCGAACGTCGTGTGGACGGCGTCGAACGTCGGCTACGACGGGCTGCAAGCGAACGTGGCGCTCCAACCGACCACGGGCGGCACCTGGCCCGTGTCCGACGGCACGACGGCCCAGCTCACGGACGGCTGGGGAACGACCCAGACGGTGACGTTCCCGATCCCGACGGTCGAGGTCATCGGCCCGACGCCGACCGCCGTGCCGCCGACGGCCACTCCGGTCCCGGCGACGGCGACCGCCACCGCGCGCCCGCCGCGGTCGCTGTTCCTGCCGGTCGCCTTCGTGGGCCGCTGCAAGATGGAGCCCGTGGCGCTGGACATTGCGCTGGTCATCGACATCTCCAGCAGCATGGCCGCGCCGGATGCGTCCGCCGATCCAAACGCCATCGCAGCAGGGTCCTCCAAGCTGCGCACCGCCCAGAACGCGGCGGAGGCGATCGTCCGCGCTCTGCGCGACGGCGACCGCGTCTTCGTGACCGCCTTCGACGCCGAGGTCCATCGAACGGCGGACTGGACGGCGGATCGCGCATCGGCCGTCGCCGCGATCGAGTCCCTATCCACGGGCCACGGATCGCGGATCGACCTCGGGCTGGACGCGGGCCGCGCCGCGTTCGAGGCAGCGGGCGCCGGAACGTCGCGCGCGCTCGTGGTGCTCACCGACGGTGTCGCGTCGGGCACAACGCGCGACGCGGTACTTGCCGCCGCCGAGGCGACGCGAGCCACAGGGGCTGACCTGTTCGTGTTCGGCGTCGGGACGGACGGCGATCCGGTCTTGCTCCAGGCGATCGCGGACGGACCGGACCGGGTTCGCCAGGCGGGCCGAGATGAGGCGACGTCGTTCCTGGAGGGCCTGTTCGCCCGCACACAGACGGTGTGCGACTGACCGGCCTCGCGCGATAAAGGCCGGCGGCGCGGCGCGGGTTCAACCGTCGCGTTGCGCCGCCGGCTCGGCGGGGACACAATCCGGGCGGCGCTCGATCACGCGGGCGCGTGAAGGAGCCGCCCCATGCGTTCCGTGGTTGGTCGACCCGACCCTCGTTCGAGGTCCGTTCCCGCCCACCGTCGGCGGCCGCTTCTCCGCGCCGCGACGGTGGGCTGCTTCGTGCTCGCCGCTGCGGGCCACGTCGCTGCAGGCGCCCGCGCCGTCCACGCGCAAACCAATGCTGCGGACATGGTGGACGCGTGCGTGCGCACCGAGATGGCCAACGGCGGCATTCACGGCGCGCAGTTGGCCGTGATGGTGGACGGCGAGATGGTCTTCGAGCGCGCGTACGGGCGCAAGCGCCGCGATCAGCCCGACCTGGTGGACATCCACACCCAGTTTCGCATCGGGTCGACGACCAAGACGATGACGGCGCTGGCGGTCATGCAGCAGGTGGACGCCGGCGCGCTCGCGCTGGACGCGCCGATAACGACCTATCTGAAGGGCTTCGAGTTCGCCCAGCCGGGCCTGGCCCAGCGGATCACGCTGCGCCACCTGCTGACGCACGCCAGCGGTCTCCACGACACGTCGGCGTTCGACGAGTCGGACTTGTTTGGTCCCAAGGATGCCGGCGCGATGGGGCGCTGGGTCGAGAAGCAGCGAATCACGATGCCCTACGCGCCGCCCGGACGGCTGTGGAACTACTCGAGCGCGAACTACATGTACGCCGGCCATATCCTGGAGCTGGTCAGCGGCATGAGCTACCCGGATTACATGGACGCGCGCGTGTTCGGCCCGGCGGGGATGGCGGACACGACGATGCACGCGGAGCAGGCGGTCGAGCGCGGCAACTTCGCGTACGGGCACTACAACAACCCGTTCACCGGCCGCCTGGAGATCTACACCCTGGACGAGGCGAACAACTGGGCGCGCCACCCGACCGGCTACGCGAACTCGACGGCCGGCGACCTCGTGCGCTTTGCGACCCACCTCATGCACGAAGGCGATGGCCTCGTGTCGCCGGCCTCGGCCGCGGCGATGCAGTCGCGGCAGCAGTTCCGGGACCTGGGTCGAGATCAGTACTATGGCCTCGGCACCTTCATCGAGTACTTCCAGGGCAACGAGATGGTCCACCACGACGGCGGCGCCTGGGGTTGGGCCGCGACGATGAAGTGGATCCCATCGGCCGGCGTGGCGGTGGCGACGACGTCGAACGTCGAGGGCGCGCTGAACAGCGCGACGGCGTGCGCCCTGGCGGCCTACGTGACGCCGGGGCGGGCGGAGCCCAACCCGTGCCGCCTCGATGCGGCGCGGTGGGATGACTTCATCGGCACGTACCACGGCAGCGTGAACTCCGGCGCGGCGTGGACGCTGGACGTCACGCGCCCGGTGGCGGACGGCAACCTCCAGATGCGGCTGACGCGGGAGGGGGCGGACGACTCGATGCACGAGCTGACGCAAAACTGCGGTATGTGGGTCGGCAATGGGCCCGGCTCGTTTCAGGCATCAGGCCTCGGCCTAGTCACGTTCATCGACGATCCGGTCGAGCCGGGCGTGACGTGGCTGCGCAACCGGTTCTTCGTGGCCGAGCGCCGGGCGGGTGGGCCACCGGCCGAGACGGCGACGTCCGTGGCGCCCGCCACCGCGACGGCGCTGGCCACGTCAACCCACGCCGCGTCCCCGCCGCCCACGCCGACGGGTGCGACGACGGGCGCGACGACGTCACCCTCGGTGTACCTGCCCGCGCTGCTCCGGTAGCGAACGGATCGCACGGCGGTGCTGGAGCGACGGTTTGTTAAGAATCGCGTCGGGTGATCAGCGCCCGCACGGCGGGCAGACGGCGGGTTCGCGGCGTTCGGGCGGCTTCGATCGGCCCTATGCTGGCGTCGCTTCGATTTGCTAGCCGCCATGTCACCAAAGGAGTCAACGCATGGCAACCCTGTTCGAGGCGATCGCGTCCCTGGGCCCGAGGCTCGTGTACGGCCGCACGGCCGAACTCGACGATCTGGCTCTCCTGTTGTCCAAGCGCAGCGGCCTGTCCACGCTCGATGTCGAGATGGTCCTGCGCGAGCTGTCGGACGTCGTCGCCCACCTGGCCCGCGGCGGTTCGCCGGTCCACCTGCCCGGCCTGGGCCGCGTCCGCGCGGCGATGACGCGCAGCGGGCGGCTGCGCGTTCACATCAAGCCCGAGGGTACGCTGGTGCGCGCGATCAACGCCGCCGGCTACCGCGGCGATGTGGTGAACCGCGGGCGGATCGGGCTGGACGATGTGGGGTACAAGGCGCTGTGGGACGCGGGGCATCCGGGCGATCCGATGGAGCTGCCGGTGAGGCAATTGGCGAAGGTGGAGTTGGGGGCGAAGATAGCGGCGAGCGCGGGTG
>JBDTSC010000416.1:0-3492 GCA_039931375.1 Ardenticatenales bacterium | reverse complement strand
GCGCGCCATTGACCCGTGCGGCGCTTCGCCCTACCATCGCCCTCTTCACCGCGGCCGTTCGGGCCCGTGGTTCGTCCTGTCTGAAGGTGCCGCCAAGCCATGCTCGAGATCGCATTCCTGGGCACCTCAGCCTCGGCGCCCAGTGTGCGGCGCGGGCTGCCGGCCATCGTCGTCATGTATCGTGACCGGCGCTGGCTGATCGACTGCGGTGAGGGCACACAACGCCAAATCTTGCGCAGCGGCCTGGGCTTCAAGCGGCTCGAGACCGTCCTGTTGACGCACGGCCACCTGGACCACATCCTCGGGCTCGGCGGGCTGGTCAGCACGTTCGCCCGCTGGGAGTCGATCGATCGGATCGCGATCCACGGCGGCCGCTCGGCGCTGGACCGGGTGCGCGACCTGATGGGCGTCGTGCTGCGCGGCGATGAGATCGCGGTCACCGTCGAGTACAACGAGCTTCAGCCGGGACCGATCATGCGCGCGGGCGATCTGGACGTCGTGGCCTTCCCGGTCAAGCACCGCGGCAGCGGCAACTTCGGCTTTCTGTTTCACGAGCGCAGCCATCGCCCGTTCCTGGTCGATACCGCCGAGGCGCTGGGCGTGCCGCAGGGCCCTGAGCGTCGCCACCTGGTGCAGGGCAAGTCGGTGACCCTCCCGGACGGCCGCACGATCACACCAGACGAGGTCCTCGGGCCGACGACGCCCGGCGTCAAGGTGATGATCATCGGCGACGTCGCCCGCGTGGACGAGCTGCTGCCGATCGCCCGCAACGCGGACGCGCTCGTGTGCGAGAGCACGTACCTCTGGGAAGACCGCGCGATCGCCCGCCAGTTCGGCCACCTGACGGCGCGCCAAGCCGCCGAGCTCGCGCGCGACGCGGACGTGGGGACGCTCTTTCTCACGCACGTCTCGCGCCGCTACGCCGCCCACCAGATCCGCCAGGAGGCGCAAGCGATCTTTCCGCGTACGATCCTGGCGGACGACCTGGACGTCTGGCGGGTGAAGCGCGGGTCGGTCGAGCGGGTGCGGGTGGTGGAGGATGGGGAGCTGCGGGGCTGAGCGCCGCTAGATCATCGATTCGCTGGCGAAGAACCGCCGCGACCGCCGCGGCGCCCACAGCAGGACGATCACCAAGAGTTCGAGCGCCAAGCTGACCTGTCGCTCGATGGTGAGGCTGGACTGCGCGTTCGGCATCAGCTGGGCGGTCGACGCGGCCCACACGAGGCCGCCGAGCAGGCCGAGCACGCACACGCCGGTCGCAAGCCATTGCCCCACGATCTGGGGCCGCCGGATCGCCATACCCAGCCAAAAGAACGTGCCGGCCGCCGCGCCGTAGATGACGGCGCCGCCGACCACCCGCGTAAAGGCCAAGCCGG
Organism: Ardenticatenales bacterium; assembly: GCA_039931375.1. Lineage (GTDB taxonomy): Bacteria > Chloroflexota > Anaerolineae > Epilineales > Epilineaceae > Avedoeria. The sequence continues at coordinate 2,116 of JBDTSC010000416.1, read as the reverse complement.
CGACCGCGGCCTCCGGCAGGTCGGGCTGCAACGTCAGGAGCGCGGCCGGCGCATCCCCGCGGTTCAGGACGATCAGCACGGCCACGCCCGCGTGGAGCGCCGCCAACGCCCAGAGCATCGCGCCCGCCGTGCTGACGGCCGGCGGCGGCGACGGCGGCACCGGGTTGGGGTGGGTATAGAGCGAGTCATCGGCGTCAAATGGGGACATGGTCGACATGGTCAAACTCCAATGTGGGAACGAAAGGGCACAGTTGGCGCCAACCGGGACGGACGCATCATACTCCTGATCGGACGATCGGTTCGTCCCCGCCGGACCGAAGCGCGATCCACGAAGACGTGAGGTGAACGATGACGCGCAGTCGATCAAGCGAGATCCGGTCCAACGGAGCGCCACGACGTGCGCTGCCCGCCGCGGCCGCCACGGCCGCCACGATCGCCACGGTCGCCGCCATCGTCGGCCCTCCCTTCCTGGCCGCGATCGCCATCCTGGCCTCGTTTGCCGCCCTGGCCGCGCTCGCCCCATCCACCGCCGGCGCGCGGCCGGACGACGCCCCGACGCACCGCATCCACCTGCCCCTCGTCGCCCGCGCTCTCGACCGCCGCGACCTTGCCCCGCCCGTCGCCGCGCTGCCGACGTCCCCGCCGACCGACGCGCCGCCCGCCACGGACGTCCCGCTGCCGACGTCCCCGCCGCCGCCCACCCCGACGGCCGCCGCGTGCAAGCCGCTCTCCGAACGCATCCACGTGGCCACGAGCGACGTCGGCGCGCCGCTGCGGGCGAACGACGAGTATTTCCCGCTGCCCGTCGCGCCGCGCGCCGACGGCGGTTCGCTCGTGGCGTGGCGCGACGCGCGGTCCGCGATGGTGCGCGTCGGAACGTTCGACGCGGACGGCGCGCTGATCGGTGCGCCGCTGTCGTTCGCGGCCGAGGAGGTCCACGCGATCGTCGCCGACGCGGACGGGGGCGGGGGTGGGGCGTTGGCGGTGGTGGACAACGATCCCGATATCTACAGCGCCAAGTACTGCCGCGGTCCGTCGACGAGCGACAAGGCGCTGTGCGGCAAGATGGACGTCTGGCGTTTCGACGCGGCCGGCAAGACGGTCTGGCGCCGGACGGTCACCGGCAAGACGAACGTCGACCATGACGGCGCGGAGTTCATCTGGTGGTACCAGCATACGGCGCGCCTGGTCTGGACGGGGCAGGAATACGGCCTCTACTACCGCAATGCGGACTCCAGCCCCCGCCCCGGCGTGGCCGGCGAGATCGACATCCACGCCGCCGATGCGTTTCGGGTCCTGTCGAAGGACGGCGACATTCTGACCCACGCCTGGCGCTGGGGCTGCTCCCACAGCTGGGCGGTGCGGCTCGCGTTCGATGGCAACGGCCGCTTCGGCACCGCCTGCCACGGCGACGCCTATCCCAACGCCTTCCACGTCGTGGTCGCCGACCGTGATCGCCAGTTCGGCGAGGCGACCATCGAGGAGAACGTCGACCCGACGAAGCGCGCGCTGGGCGGGCTCGTGGCGGCAGACGGGGGCTTCTGGCTGTCGTACCAATCCGAGGACGCCGGGACGATGCGGCTCCACCTCGCGCGCATCGACGACGACGGTGCGGTTCGTTCGGACGACGTGCTCGCGGCGGCGACGGGTCTGCCGACGGCCTACCCGTTCCGCCCGTACCTGGCCGCGTACGGCGACGGCCAGTTGCTGGCGGGTTGGCGCAGCGGCGGGCGGCTGCAGTTGGCGGTGCTGGACGGTTCGACGGGCGCGCTGGTCGAGGGGCCGATCGACACGGCGCTGGAGATCGACAACTGGAACGAGTTTGTATCGTATCCCGGCGGGGATGGCGACGTGGGGTGGGCGTGGGCGTCGGTCGGGGGGACGATGGTGACGATGGTGCGGGTGGGGGGGTGTCGGTAGTCCCAACCCCGCATTTTTCGAACACGTCGGCAATGGCGATGATCGCGCTGTCGGAGTAGCGTGATGGAATGTAGTAGGTGTCGAGCACGCGCGCTCGATCGACCAAGTCAGCCGGGACGGCAATGTCCGCGGGCAGGTCCGCCAACAGCCGAGCAACGCCGTGGCCCCACGCCTCCTGTCCGAAGCGAAGGTGGAC
>JBDTSC010000415.1:0-3494 GCA_039931375.1 Ardenticatenales bacterium | reverse complement strand
CGGTCCGGCCAAGCGACGGCGAAGATGTCGTTCGCGACGACCCAACGCAATGGGGAGCGCATGGCGATCGCCGCGGTGCGGCGCACCCATGGACGCCGGAGCGCCGGATAGCCATGCGTTCGGTGGCGATCGGGGTATCGATCATCGGCCTGCCTCCCCGCCTGCACCGTCGACCATTCCTCCACCCATACCCGACGGGCCAAGCCCGCGGACCGCAGGGACCGCGAGAGGGAGCGCGGTGACTGCTCGTTGACGTGCACCGCCCGTTCGTACGCCGACCGCGGGTCCACCGGCAGCCCCGGCGCCACGAAGCGAAGCAGCGGATAGGCGACGCGCAGCGCCCACCGATTGGGCAGGGTATGGATGACGACGAACCCATCCGGGCGCAGGATACGCCGCACCTCCGCCAGCGCGGCGTCGACCTGCCACGGCCAGAGGTGCTCGATCACGTCCAGCCACAGAACGCGGTCCGCGCAGCCGTCCGCCAACGGCAGCGCCGTGGCATCGCTCGCTGCAAAGCTAGGACGGCCGCATCCCGGCGCACCGGCCCGTCCATCGCCCGCTTGCGCGCCGACCACGTTCGCCGTGGTCCGGCTCATCGTCAGGGCCTCGAGACTGTAGTCGAGGGCGATGACCCGCGCACCGCAGCGGGCGGCGTGGGCGGCCGCCTCGCCCCGCCCGCAGCCCAGGTCGACCACCGTTTGGCCCGGGGCGAGTCGGGCGAGCTCGATCGCGCGGCCGACGCGTGGACGCAGGTCGTGTCCGCCGGTCGCCAGGAATCGCCCGTGCGATCCGCCGGCGAACAGCTCGAGCAGCCGGGCGGAATAGAGTTGGGGCGAGACCGGCGCGCGCCGCACGGCGGCGGTCCGCTACGGCCGGTCGACGGAAAGGAACGGCACAGAAAGCGCCTTGGCGGAGCCGCGGCAGACGTCGAGCCGCACGTCGTCCACCCACACCGCCGACGTCCGGGGCATCTCCGCGAGCTGTCGATCGAGCAGCGCCAGGTACACCTGCACGGGCGAGCCGATCGTCGTCGGGTCGAGGCGATAGCTCAACTCCGTCCACCGCCCGGTCGGCAAGCCGGCCGCCGGCAGCGACAGCGCCTGCCGCACACCATCCTGCGCGCGGCGGACCTCGACCACGAACGAGTCGCCATCGACCAACCGCTCCGGGCGGACCCAGAGGGACAAGCGGGCCGTCCCGATGCCGGGCGGCACGTCAACTTCCTGCGCGGCGGAGGCGAAGCCGAACCGATCGGGCGCCGCGAGGTCGGCGCCGAGACGAAGCGCGGCGACCCCACCGTGCGCCTCGCCGCGAGAGACGGTTGCCGGCAGATCGCCGCCGCGAAGCCACGTTCCGAGATCGTCGCCGCCGATGACCGCTTGCACGGCGGACCGCGTACCCGTCGTGGGCGACGTGGCAGTGGTGGCAGTGGTGGCGGTGATGGCCGCGCCGGCGGTCAGCGGCTCGAAGCCGCCGTCGCGCAGCAACGATGTGCACGCCGTCGGCACCGCCGTCGACGTGCCGCCGTCGGGGGTGCGCGTCGCGCTCGGGCCGGGCGGGGCGATCGTGGCGGTCGGCGGCGTGGCGGCGGTCGGCGGAACCGCCGTGGTCGTCCCCATGGTCGGCGTGGCGCTTGGCGACGGGGTCGTCGGCGTCGGCGTCGGCGTGGCGATGGTGTCCACAGTCGCGGTGCCGGTCGGATCGACGGTTTGGCCGCTCGGGCCGGGGCAAACTTCCAGCCGCACCTCGTCGAAGCGGACGAAGCTCCGGCGGCCGTCCCCGTTGTTGACGACACCAAAGTAGACCCGCAGCGCCTGCCCCGCCAGCGGCGCGATGGCCGCGCCGATGTCAAAGCCGCGCACCGTCCATGCCGACGTCGTCGCCGGCAGGCTGACGTCGCCGAGCGCGACGACGCGGCCTTGTCCGTCCATCAAACGCACGAGCCGCCGGTCGCCGTCGTCCCCGCTGGAGCGGAAGGCGAAGCGGAGCGTGGCGCGGTCGATCCGGGGCGGAAGCGTCACGGTCTGGACGATCGACGCGTACGTCGTGCCGTTATCCGGATCGTCGTTGCGCAGCCCGACGAAGGCGGCTTGCACGCCGGCCAAGACATCGAAGCGCGTGCGGACGGATCGGTTGAACACCCAGGCATCCCCGGCGTCCTCGAACCCGCCGTCGACGATCGCGTCCGCGCAGCCCGCCGGCGGCGTCGGCACGCCGGTGGGCGGCGGGGCCGGCGTCGCCGTGACGGTCGAGCGCCGCGTGGCCGTGGCGCTCGGGCGGGCGGTTGGGGTGGCGGTCGGCGGCGTGGTCGGTTGGCCGCCGAGCTCGCGGAGCAGGGCGGCGACGCCGATGCGCACGGCGTCGAGGCGAGCGTACGCCGCATCGCCCGGGCAGGCGGTGTGGCCGGGCAAGGCGTCGCGATGGCCCATCAGGCCGTGTGCGAACCGGGTGCCCAGCAACGTCACGCCGGCCTGCGGGTCGACGTGGTAGCGGAACGCCTTGGCTGCGCAGAACGACACGAGCGCCGATTCGCTCAGCGCCGGCGGACGAACGTCGGTGAACGTGCCGAGCAGGGCGATCCCGATCGAGTTCGTGTTGAACTGCAGCGCGTGGCCGCCCTGTGAGATCTTGCCGTCGCGCTCGCCCCCGAACCGGCCCTCGTACACGTTGCCGCGGTGGTCGATGAGAAAGTTGTAGCCGATATCGCCCCAGCCGCGGGTCACGGCGTGGAAGTAGTAGATGGCGCGCATCACGGCTGCCGGATCGACCGGATCGTTCTGGGTGACGGTGTGGTGGATGATCAGCGCCTTGGGGATCGTGTATTCGGGCGGCCAGATCTGGGCGCCGTCCTTGAACCGCAGCTGTTCATCGGCGCCCCAAGCGGCGCGTTTGATGACGCCATCCTCGATCGACGCGGCCGAGACGTCGACGTCGGCCGTGGCGGACAGGTCGGCCTGCGATGACGCCGCGGCGACCATCGGGGCCAGCGGGCCGGCGTCGGCGTTGAAGTAGTGGAGGTCGATCTGATCGAAGGCACGCTCCTCCGCGCCGTCGCGGAACAGCATGCGCAGCTGGGCGTACCGGCCGCGGGCGACGGTGAGCCGCGTCCAGTGGTCGTCCGAGCGGACCTTGCCGTCGTCGTCGGCGAGCATCGGCAGCCACTCGGACCACGTGACGCCGTCGTCGCTGACGCGCACGAGCACGTCCCCGTCCGTCGCGGACGCGTCCGGCGGCGCCGCGTCGGCGTCATCCGGCGGCGTCGCGGGCGATGTATCGACCCAGCGCGCGGCGAGCGCCATGAACGGGAAGTCGGCGTGGATGACGGGGCTGTCGATCAGCTGCAGGGCATCCGGTTCGGCGTCGGCCACCATCGACAGGATCGTCAGGCCGTCGCGGGCGGTGATCGAGCCGGGCGCGACGGCGTCGAAGCGATCGGCGGCGAGGGTGGCGGTGCCCGCCTCGGTGGACGGCGGGGCCGGCGGGGCCGGCGG
>JBDTSC010000414.1:0-3513 GCA_039931375.1 Ardenticatenales bacterium | reverse complement strand
GGCACCGGAATCCCATCGAGCAGCCGCCCGATGCACCCATCCGCGTCCAGCCCGTCGATCTCCGCCTCCGGCCGCAGGATGATCCGATGGCGGTACACCGCCGGCGCCAGCCGCTTCACGTCGTCCGGCGTCACGAATGCGCGGCCTTGGAGCGCGGCGGCGGCCTTGCTGGCCAGCAGCAGGCCGATCGAGGCGCGCGGGCTCGCGCCCAACAACAGCTCCGCGCTCTCGCGCGTGGCGGCGGTGATCCGCCCGATGTAGTCGATCACCCCGTCCTCGACCGTCACCGCCTGCACGGCCGCCCGCACGGCCGGCAGGTCCGCCGGGTGCAGGACGGGCACGAGGCCGGCGGCGGCCAGGTCGCGGGCGCTGAAGCCGGTGTGGTAGCGGCGCAGGATCTCACGCTCCACGGCGGCGGGCGGGTAGGGCATCACGATCTTGAACAGAAAGCGGTCCAACTGTGCCTCGGGCAGCGGGTACGTGCCCTCGTACTCCACCGGATTCTGCGTCGCCAGGACGATGTAGGGGTCCGGCAGCGGGTAGCGCTCACCCTCGATCGTCACCTGGCGCTCCTCCATCGCCTCGAGCAGGCCGGCCTGCGTCTTGGCGGGGGCGCGGTTGATCTCGTCGGCCAGGAGGACGGACGTGAAGACGGGGCCCTTCTTGAGGAAGAACTTCCCGCTCGAGAGGTCGAAGACCTGGGTGCCGATGATGTCGGACGGCATCAGGTCGGGCGTGAACTGGACGCGCCGGAACTCCGCGTCGATCAGCCCCGCCACCGTGCGCGCCAGGAGCGTCTTGCCGATGCCCGGCACGCCCTCGATCAGCACGTGCCCGCCGGCCACGACGGCCACCATCACCTGCTCGAACGCCTCGTCCTGCCCGACGACCACCTTGGCCGCCTGCTCCCGCATCGCTTGCCAGCGCTCGGCCAGCATCGTCAGGTCCATCGTCATGTGCGTCGCTCCGTGTTCATGGTCGATCGGGTTCATGGTCGATCGGGTTCTTGGTCGATCGGGTTCGGGTTCATCGGGTCCTCTCGCGTCCCAGCGCTCATGGGCCGCCGCCCCGCCCGCCCCCGCGCATCACAGCCTCGGCCTCCACCGCCCACCGCAACAGCGCCGCCTCGTCGCCGACCGCCGCCAGCCCCGCCAGCGCCGCACGGTACCGCGCCGCCGTCGCCGCGTCGAGGCCGGGCGCGACACCGGTCGGCATCGTACCCGCCGCCGACACCGCCGACACCGCCGCCAGCGCCGCGTCGACGTCACCCGCGCTCGCGGACGGCGGGAGGGACAGCGCGCGGCGGGCGGCGGTCAGGAGGCGGGCGCGGACGTGGTCGGCCACGAGGGCGCGGTCGCCGGCGCGGCGGTGGAGGCCGGCCATCGCGGTCACGAACTCCGCCTCCGTGCGGCGCTGCTCGGCGATGGACGGCGGCAGCGGCGGGCCGAGCCGGAGCCCGGCCAACACCAGCGCCGCGAAGGCCAGGGCGATCAGCCACAGGATCGCGCGGCCCGGGCCGGTGGCCCAGAGCCATTCGCGCAGCGTGGCCGGGCCGCGGCCGTCCGAGGCGGGTGCGCCGGGCGCCGGCACATCTAGGTGGTACGCGTCGAAGCGCACGACGCCCTTGGCCGGCACGTGGCGTAGCAGCGGTATGAGCAGCGCGCGGTCGCCGCCGCCCCCATCGCCCGCATCGCCCGCGCCGCCGCCTTGTCGCGCGTCCGCCAGGCGCTCGTTCGTGAAGTCGTGCCGCGGCGCGAAGTGCCACACCTGGCCGCGGCCGAGCGCCTGCACCGCCACCGTGGGCCCGGACGGTCCGGCGATGACGGCCACGGCGTTGGGCGCGGCGGTGAGGTCGAGCGGCGCCACGTCGAGCGCCGCACCGTAGTCGATCGGCCCGTCCGGCACGAGCGGTTGGTGGGCGCGCAGGCGCGGCGGATCGCCGCGCGCCACATCGACCGCCCCCGCGAGGCCCGGCGCTTGGCCCAGCCGCACCCCGAACCGCGCGGCCAGCCGACGCTCGTTCCACGTCGGCCCGATCAGCGCCAGCGTCCCGCCGCGGCGCACCCAGGCGTCCAGTGCCGCCGCCTCGGTATCCGTGAACGGTCGGCCGCCCGGCCAGACGAACAACAGCCCGTCGGCCGCCGCGGGCGGCGCGGCCGTGGTCTGCGGCGCGGCGTCGTAGCCCAGCCCGGTGAGCCAGCGCGACAGCGCCAGCAGGCCGTCCGGCTGCGCGCTGTCCAGGGCGTAGGCCGGTCGCACCTCGGCCTCGCCGCCCCCGCCGAACACAGCGGTGGCCAGCACGAGCGCCGTGAGCAGCCCCACCAACAGCAGCGTCGCGCCGCGCGAGAGGCGGGCGGAGTCGGACAGCGGGGTCATGGGGTGGCCTCGGGGGGCGGCGGAACGTCGGCCGGCGGCGGTTCGGATGACGGATCAGCGGCGGGCGACGACGTCGACGCGGCGGTAGCAGCGATCCCGCCGCCCGCCGCAGCACCCCGCGCCAAGCGCTCAAGGTCGTGGATCGCCTCCGCGTACGCGCGGAACGTCACCGCGTCCGGCACGGTCACGCCGTACCACACGCGGTCGAACGTGTCGACGACGGCCGCCATCTCCGCCGCCACCGCCGGGCCGCCGCCGACGGCCGCCAGCTGCTCGTGGTTCGTGCGGCTGCGGTCGGCGCGCAGCAGGCCGTTGCTCTCCAGCACGAGCAGCGCGGCCAGGTAGAGCTGGCGCACCGCCGCTCGATAGTCGCCCCGCGCCGCGTGCGCTTCGGCCCGGGCGCGCGCTTCGCTCGGGGTCGCCGGCAACGCGTCGGATCCGGCGCCGGTGCGCGCATCGACGGTCAGGCCGGCCAGCGTGCGGGCGATCCAAAGCCCCGTGACCGCGATGACCGCCAGCGCCACGGCCCAGCCGATGAGCTGCCCCAGCCGCAGCGCCGTCGCACCCGTGCCCTCGGGCAGCGACCGATCGCCCCACCAGCGCTTGACCCGCTCCGTTACCCACGCGGCCGCCCTCTCCCACAGCGAGCGCCGATCCCGGAACGCCGCGTCGGCCAGCACCGTGTCGAGGGCGGCTTCCCGCGCGGCGCTCTGATCCGTGGCGCTGGCGTCTAACTCGTCCCGCACGATGGCTAGACGGGCGGCGAGGGCCGCCGGTTCGTCGGCCGTCGGCGACGTGAAGGGCGGCGGCGTCGCGCCGGCCGCTCGCGTCGCGCTCGCTGCAGCCGTGGGCGTCGCCGGCGCCAGCGCGTCCGCCGTGATCGCGCCGCGCGTCGCCGCGGCCGCGGGGCGCAGGCGGACCGCGACCGGATCGCCGACGAGCGCGCGGGTTGTCGAGAGGGCGGCGGCGCGGGCGGCCGGGCGGTTCGGCGCGGCGGTCCACACGGCGGCGGCGGTGGCGACGCGGCCGCGGTAGGCGTCCAGCGACAACGGCGTCGCCGTCGGCGTCGTCGAGGCTGAGGCGGATGGGGCGGTCGCGTCGGGCGGTGCGCCGGGGCGGCAGCCGGCTAGGGCGAGC
>JBDTSC010000413.1:0-3519 GCA_039931375.1 Ardenticatenales bacterium | reverse complement strand
GGGCCGGCCTGCTCCGCCAACGGCGCGGGCAGCGATGCGCGGCGCAACGCGTGGCGCGCTCGATCGATGGCGGCGCGGGCGACGGGCGTCGGCCCATCCTCCGACTCGGCCAGCGGCTCGTTCGCCTTGATCCGCTCGAGCAGATCCGTCGTCGAGCCGAGCGGCTCGATGCCGAGCTCGCGCTCGAGCAGCGCGGCGCACGCCTGGTACTGCGCGATCGCCGCGGCGCGTTGGCCGCTCTTGGCCAGGAACAGCATCAGGGCGCGGTGGACTTCCTCGCGCAAAGGATCGACCGCCAGCACGCGGCGGGCAAAGCCGGCGGCCTGCTCGTAGCGGCCGTTCGCCGCGTGGTCGCGGCCGAGCCGCCAGGCGGCGTGGAGGAACAGGTTGTGGCACCGATCCCGTTCGACGAACAACCAGTCGTCGTATTCCGGCGCGTCGGGAACGCTGATCCCCTCGAGGAACTCACCGCCGTACGCCGCGACCGCCGCCTCGGCCGACGCGGCGTCGAATCGTTCGCCGTCCAGCGCGCCGGCCTCGAGCTTCGCCAGATCGAGCGCGCCAAGGAACTCGGCGCGAACGCCGACCCGCGTCCGCTCCACGAAGAGAAGATCGCTCGCTGGGCCCAGGATGCGCCGCGCGTCGTACAACGCGGTGCGCAGCGACGCCAGGGCGTTGCGCTCGGGCACATCGGGCCATAGCAGGCTGGCCAACCGCTCGCGGGCGTGCACTTGACGCGACGCCACCAGATATCCGAGGAGCGCCGGCACCCGACCGCCGCCGGTTGGCAGCGTTCGACCGTCGACCTCGAAGACTGGGACTCCAAGGAGCCGGGCTTGGACGACCGGCACGCAATCTCTCCTCGGGGTATCGGCTGGACCGTGCGGCGCTCGCTCTACGGGGCACGCCCCGCGATGCGGAGCATCGCCGGCGGCGCCGCTGGTCCATCTGGGGCGGACCCGCATATAGAACGTCGCGCAGATTATGAAAGATACGGGCCGGCGCTCCCGCCGCCTCCCCTCAGCCCCGTTCCAAGTGCAGGTCGAAGTGCGGCCCGACATGCGCGCGCCATCCGTCCGCGACCCAGGTCGTCGCGTCCCGTTGCAAGACGATCGCCGGCCCGGCGAACCCGTCGCCGACGGCCAGCGTGGCGCGGTCGACCACGGGCACCGCGCACGTACGCCCGTCGTCGAGAACGCACTCGGCGCTCCCCATTGCCGGCGTCTCGCCGGCCGCTCTCAGCGCGCGGCCGAGCGGCGGGGGCGCCCCGACCGCCCGCACGCGCAGCGTGACGACGACCGCCGCCTCGCGGAGCGTAAACCCGTAACGCGCTCGATGAACGGCGGCGAACGGCCCCTCGATCCTCCCGCCGGCCGGCCATGGCACCGGCAGCGTCCAGGACTGACTCGCGTAGCGCACGTCGGCGCTTCGCTCGACGGCGAGAGGCGACGCACCGGTCAGACCGCGCAGCACGCCGCCGGCCTCGTCCTCCAGCGCCTGGAACGCGTCGCGGATGGAGCGCGCGGTCGCGGACGCCGCCACGCCGCGGCTCAGCGATACCGCCGGTTGAGCGACCGCCAGACCGAACGCGGACAGCGCCCCGGCCTGCGCCGGGATGAGGATCCGATCCATGCTGAGCCGTTCGGCCAGACGACATGCGTGCAGCGGGCCGGCGCCGCCGAACGCGACGAGCGTCCGCGCCGACGGGTCGATGCCGCGCCACACGGCGACGGTGCGCAGCGCCCGCTCCACCACCGCGTCGGCGACATCGAGCGCGATCCGCGCCGCGACTTCCCCATGAACGCCGAGCTGCGCGGCGATCACCGCGACGGCGCGGCGGGCCGCATCCGCGTCGATCGGCGCGCCGCCGAGGCAAAGGCCCGCCGGAAGGCGGCCCAGCACAACGTGCGCATCCGTCAGCGTCGCCGCCGCGCCGCCGCGGCCGTAGGCCGCCGGTCCCGGCGCCGCGCCGGCGCTCTCGGGACCGACGCGAAGCGCGCCGCCCGCATCGACCGCCAGCAACGACCCGCCGCCGGCGCCGACCGTCTGGACGTCGACCATCTGTCGTTGGATCGGCAGACCGCCGAGCACGACCTCCGAGGTCATCGGCAGCCCATCGTCCGCCACGGCGACGTCCGTCGACGTGCCGCCCATGTCCAGGGTCAGCAGGCCATGGACGCCGGCACGCGCGGCGATCGCAAGCGCGCCGGACACGCCGGCTGCTGGCCCCGAGAGGACCATCGTGACGGGCAGCGACGCCGCGTAGGCCGGGCTGAGCGTACCGCCATGCGAGCCCATGACCGAGAACGACCGGCCCGCCAGGGCATGGCGCAGCCGATCGAGGTAGCCGGTCGTCCGCGGCGCGACGTAGGCGTTGACCACCGTCGCCGTAGCGCGTTCGTACTCCCGAAACTCGGGCATTACCTGGCTGGACAGACTGACGAAGGGAGCGGGCCGACGCCGTACCAACGCGCGGCCGAGCTGGTCCTCGTGCGCGGTCGCAAGGTAGGCGAACAGCAGGCAGACGGCCACCGCCTGGACGTCGCGGTCGTGAACGGCGCGGGCAATGCGCGCGGCGCCGCCTGGACTGAGCGGCCGGACCACGCCTCCCAGCGCGTCCACGCGTTCGGGCACCTCGACGACATCGCCGTCGCCGACGAGGTTGACCAACGGCGCGGGGGCGAGGGCGTACAGATCGGCACGGGCGCCGCGGCCGAGCGCCAGCAGGTCGCCGAAACCGGCCGTGGTCACGAACGCCGTGCGCGCGCCCCGCCGCTCGAGCAGCGCGTTCGTCGCGACGGTGGATCCGTGCACGACGGCCGCGTCGCCGCCGGGGTCGATCGCCGCCACGGCGGCGGCGACGGCGGCGGCCGGATCATCGCGGTCGGTCGCCACCTTGAGCAGTGTTCCGCCGTCCGGACCGAGTGCGACGCAGTCCGTGAACGTGCCGCCGACGTCCACGCCGATCACACGCCAGCCGTTCGTGGGCGGGCGCTCGGACGTGGATGTCGGCACGTTGGGCGGCGCGGCGGCGCGCCGTCTAGGCGTTGTTGAGCGCGTTCGTCAGGTAGTTGACGGCGTCGCCGACCGTCTGGATCTTCATGGCGTCATCCTCGCTGATGTCGCCGACGTTGAACTGCTCCTCGAACTCCATGATCAGCTCGGCCAGGTCGAGCGAATCGGCGTCGAGATCATCCCGGAAATGGGTGTCCATCGAGATCTGCCCGGCATCAACGCCCAGGTTCTCGACGATGATGTCGCTCACCCGTGCGAACGTGTCCTCTGCGGTCACCATCTCTGCATCCTCCTGCCTGCGGCACTCGGCAGCGGCTGCCGAGGCTCGCGCCCTGCTGGCGCGGCGCGACACTATACGCAACGCCCGTGGCGCCGTCAATCATCGACGCGCGGCCGTCGCCGCGGCCACGGCGCCGGTCTTGACGCCATCCGACGCCGCCCGCACCATTCGCCCGCACATTCACCCGCACCATTGGCCCCGCAGTTCGCCCCCGCAGTTCGCCC
>JBDTSC010000412.1:0-3520 GCA_039931375.1 Ardenticatenales bacterium | reverse complement strand
CGCCGCCCGCTCCGCGCGCTTCAGGAGCCGCGCGATCGCCTCGCGCGCCGTCTCGAGCTCCGCGCGGGCCTGCTCGTGAGCCGCGTCGAGCACGGCGGCCCGCTCGGCGGCCAGCGCCTCGACGCCGCCCTCCAGCTGGGCCGCCCAGCGATCGGCGGTCTGGCGGCGCTCCGTGGCGGCGGCGGCGGCCTGGATCGCGGCGCGGCGGGCGGCGCGGATGTCGGAGAGCAGCTCCTCCATCTCGACGGCGCTCACCGTCAGGCCAGCGCGCGCCGCCTCGACGATGTCCGCCGGCAGGCCAAGGCGGCCGGCAATCGCCAGCGCGTTCGACCGGCCGGGCAGCCCGATCGTCAGCTCGTACGTCGGGCGCAGCGTCTCGACGTCGAACTCAACCGACGCGTTCGCGACGCCCGCTGTGCCGTAGGCGTACGCTTTCAGCTCCGTGAAGTGGGAGGACGCGACGCACGCGATGCCCCGCGCGCGCAGCGTTTCAAGGATCGCGCCTGCCAGCGCCGCGCCCTCCGTCGGGTCCGTGCCCGCGCCCAGCTCGTCCAGCAGGACCAGGGAGCGCGGCGTCGCGTCCGCCAGCACGCGGATGATGTTCGTCATGTGGCCCGAGAACGTGGACAGGCTCTGCTCGATGGACTGCTCGTCGCCGATGTCGGCGAACACGCCGTCGAACACGGCCAGGCGCGCGCCGTCCGCGCACGGGATCTGCAAGCCCGCCTGCGCCATCAGGACCAAGAGGCCGATCGTCTTGAGCGTGACGGTCTTGCCGCCCGTGTTCGGGCCGGTGATCACCATCAAACGGAAGTCGTCCCCGATCCGCGGCGAGATCGGGACGACGTGCTCCGGGTCCAGCAACGGGTGGCGAGCCGCCTGGCAGGTGAGCATCGGCGCCGGCGCGTCGACGAGGTCGGGCGACACGCCGCGGATCGCCCGCCCGTAGCGCGCGGCGGCGAACGCGAGGTCCAGCCGTGCCAACGCGCGGACCGTCTCGTCCATCGCCTCGGCCTCCGCGCCGACGGCCTCGGACAATGCGCGCAGCACCCGCTCGATCTCGCGCTGCTCCTGGACCACGAGCTCGCGGTGCGCGTTCCCGTTGTCCACGACGCCCAGCGGCTCGACAAAGAGCGTCGCGCCGCTGTCCGACGTGTCGTGGACGACGCCGGGCACCTTGCCGCGGAAGTCCGCTTTGACCGGCACGACCCAGCGGCCGTTGCGCTGCGTGATCAGCGCGTCCTGCAGGTACTCCTTGGCGGCCCCCTTCACGATCGCCTGCAGCTGGCGCGTGATCCGGTCGTGGACCACCTTCAGCTGCCGCCGCACGCGCCGCAGCTCGGGCGACGCGCCGTCCATCACCTCCCCCGCGTCGTCGATCGCGTCGCCGATCGCGTCGTGGACGGCCGGGCACGGGTCGAGGTTGACCGCCATCGCGGCCAGGCCGGGCCAGCGCACGTCGTCGTGCGCCAGGGCGCGCTTCACGCGGCGGGCGATCTGGAGGGTCGCGCGGACTGCCAGCAACTCGGCGGGCTGGAGCACGCGCCCGCGCGCGGCGCCCATCGCCGCCTCGCGGATGTCGTGGGCGCCCTCGATCGTCGCGCCGTCGCGGCGGTCCAGGAAGGCGCGCGCCTCGCGGGTGACGGCTTGGCGCGCGACCACCTCCGCCGCGTCGGGCGACGGCAGGAGGGCGCGGGCCAGCGCGTTGCCGGCGGGAAACGCGGTGTGCTCCGCCAGGCGGGCCACGATCTTGTCGTACTCCAGGACGCGCAGCGTTTTGGGGTCCATCGTCCGGTCTCCATGGCCTGAGCGCGCATTGCGCCGGGCCGATTTAAGATTACTTGCCTGTCGGCGGCTACGCCAGGAAACGAAATTGCCTATTGACAAGCTCGTGGGCAACGGGTACACTGCGGCCTAGCAACACGGACCAGCGCCGCGCAAGACCGAGCAACACCGAGCAATCGCTTGTCGGCCAGCGCGGCCGCCCGATCCGACGAAGCGCCCAAGGACGGCCTATGCCCGAGTTCTATTCTACCCAGGACGTCGCCGACCGCCTCGGGGTGAGCATCTTCACGATCCGGCGCTACATCCACGCGGGCAAGCTCGAGGCGATCAAGCTCGACGGCGGGTACCGCGTCAGCCGGACGGCGCTCGATGCCTTCCTCAGCCTGCGCGCGACCCCCGCCGCCGATCCGCCGGCTGACGCGTCGGCCGATGCGGCGTCGACCGACGCGCGCGGTGCCGCGGAGCCGCCGCGCCACCGCACCGCCGCCGCGCCGCAGTCGCAGCCCGCGTCCGTGGCGCACGACTGAACGTCGTCGCGCCGCGCGCACGCCACGCCCAGGACCGCTCCCGCGGTCCGAAACGCTCCGAGCACCGAACCCGTTGCCGAATCGAACTCCAGTGCTGTTGTGAACCATGTGCCGTATCGACTTCCCGAGGAGACCAAGACCCATGCGCAGCTTCGCCCGACCCCTCATCCTGGCCGTCGCGCTCGTCGCGTTCAGCCTGCTCGGCGCCCGCTCGGCGGCGGCGAACGGCAACGGCGACCACATCGTCCAAGCCGGTGAGACCCTGTACAGCATCGCCGCCTACTACGGCGTGAGCGCCGAGGCGATCGCGACCGCGAACGGCATCGCCAATCCGGACTACATCCGGGCGGGCCAGTCGCTTGTGATCCCCGGCTCGGACATGCCCGGCCCGAGCGGCGAGCCGTGGCCCGTCGAGTCCAGCGGCTATGACGGCGGCCACTACGTCGTCAAGCCCGGCGACACGCTGTCCGCCATCGCGTGGCGCACCGGCACGAGCATCAGCGCGATCATGGCGGCGAACGGCCTCGGCAACCCGGACATGATCTACGCCGGCCAGTCCCTGCGCCTGCCCGGCGGCTGGCAGGGCGATCCCGGCCCCGGCCCGGACCACGGCGGCCCGGTTCACGAGCAGCCGCAGCACGACGCGTGCGGCTACCGCTACACCGTCAAGGGCGGCGACTCGCTGTCCGGCATCGCCTGGCACACGGGCTCGACGATCAACGCGATCGCCCGCGCGAACGGGATCGGGTACCCGTACCTGATCTACGCCGGCCAGCAGCTCCACATCCCGTGCGCGGACGGCCGCGCCGAGCCGGGGCCGCGCAAGCCGGCGCCCCGCCCCCACGCGACGGCCCGCCCGAACCTGCAGCCGGCCGCGTGCAACCGCAACATCCAGATCGTCGACCCGCTGAACGGCGCGAACGTCGCGGGCACGCTCTACCTCATCGGCACGGCCGACATCCCGAACTTCCAGTTCTACAAGATCGAATACGCCCGCGGCGCCACGCCGCTGGCCTCGGACTTCAAGTCGATCGGCGAGGTGATCCGCCAGCGCGTCCGCGACGGCATGCTGGGCGTGTGGTACCTGGGCAACATGCCCTCGGGCGATTACATCCTGCGCCTCACCGCCGTCGATACGGCCGGGCAGTACCCGACGCCGTGCAGCGTCCGGCTGCACGTGAACTGACGATGAAGCAACCGGCGCCAGC
>JBDTSC010000411.1:0-3528 GCA_039931375.1 Ardenticatenales bacterium | reverse complement strand
CGGGCGCGTGCTGGATGGGATCGGTGTGTTGCTGGGAATCGGCGTGTTCGATGGGATCGGCGTCGCGGTCGGCGGCTGCGTGGCGGACGGGCGCGGCGTGTCGGACGGCGTCGACGTCGGCGAGGCGGATGGTGTCGCCGATGCCAGCGCCGTCGGGGTGTCGGACGGGCGCGGTGTGGCGGAGGGCGTCGACGTGGGCGGCGGCTGCGCTTGCGGGCAGAAGTCGAGCTCGATGTTGTCGATGTAGACCTCGACGCCGACCGTGGCATCGACCTTCAGCCGCAGCTTCTGCTTGCCGACGCGGTTGCCCGGCGCGACGAGCACGGAGCGGGCCTGCCACGCGCCGGGCGCCAGGAACGCGGGGCCGTCCGCCGCGCTCGAGCCGGCCAGGACGAGCCCGACGGCGTCGCTGAAGTCGGCGGTCAGCTTGAACGAAGCGGTGGCCGCGTTGCCGCGCACGACGCGCCAATACACATCGGCCTTGAGCGTCGCGCTGGCGGGCGGGTTCGCCGGGAACGTGATCTCGTTGGCGGCCTCGCCGTGGCCGGCGGCGCCCACCGGACCCTGCACGTCGAACATCAGCTGCCCGAGCGTGCCGTTCGCCGTGACGCCCAGGTTGCCCAGGACGCGGCGTGCGTTTTGGATGTCCGTCCAGAACGGGATCGAGCGCGTCACCGGGTCGTACTGCTCGAAGTCGCCGTTCCGGCCGTTGCTGACCACGCCGCCGTCATGCGACCGATCGGGCCCGGGGTGGATCGCGCAGCCGCCCGGCGGCGGCGGCGGCGGCGTCGGTTCACGGTGGCAGCTGGCGTAGAAGAACTTCACCTGGGCGTAGCGGCCCGCGTCCTTGCGCCCGCCGCCGCTGCCGCGATCGTAGTCGTGCTGCGTCACGATCACCGTCGAGGGCGAGTTCGGGCAGAGCCGGTAGCACGGCGGCTCCTCGGTGAACATGATCACGCGGTACGGCGGCGGGTGGCACAGCGAGAGCACGACGCGGATGTCCTGCCCGGCCTGGCTGCCGCCGCGGCTGACGTCGTAGCGGTCGATGAAGCGGTCGACGAGCTGCGTTCCGCCCGAGGTGATGATGATGCGCAGTGGGGCGATCGGACAGGCCGCGGCCTGGTAGCGGTCGTTGTCACGGAAGAAGCCGTCGCAGCCGGGGCACGGGAAGTCGATCGGGCCCTTGCCGACGGAGTCCGGGAACGCCCACACGGCCAACTGCCAGTTGTCCGGGCAGGGCGTCGGGCCGAGCGTCGGGGTGACGGACGGCGTCGGCGTCGTGGTCGGCGTCTCGCCGGGCCGGAGCGTGCGCGTGGCGGTCGGCTGCGGGCCGCGGGTCGGCGACGGGGGTGGCGAGGGAGTCGGCGACGGGGCCGTCGTGGGCGTAGGCGTAGGCGTGGGCGTACTCAGCGTACCCGTGGGCGTCGGGGTCGGCGTCGGCGGCGTGCCGGTGACCGTGGCGGTCGGCGTCGCGGTGTCGGCGAGCGTCGGCGTCGGCGTCGACGTAGACGTGGCTGGCTGGGACGGCGTGTCCGTCGCGAGCTTGTCCGTCGGGGTCGGCGGCGGCGTGAACTGGCCGGTCGGGATCGGCGGCACGGTGGCGGAGAGCGCGATCGTCGGCAGCGGCGTGGCGCTCGGGGCCTGGGCGCTCGGGGGCACGACGCCGGAAGCCGTCAGCTGTCCGACCAGCACGCCTGCGGCGGCCAGCCAGACCATGACGGTAAGGTAGAGCGTCCGACGATCGCGCCGCCAAAGGGCCTTCATGCGTGGCGTTTGCTCGCGAGTGGGCGCGCCATGCGGGCGGCGCGCGAACGATCGGCACACGCGGATGCATGCCGTACAACATGGCGAGGAGGCTGGGGGAGGGGGCGCGCCGCGCTCATCCCATTCTCCAACATTGCCCTCCGATCCGCAAGTCGCTCGGTCGATCGGGCCGTCGGTCCTCGCCGGACCGCGTGGGTAACGACGTGCTACGATTGCCGTTGGTTGCGGCCTCGTGCGTTCGAGTCCGCAACGCCCGCCGCGCCGGTCGGGCGTAACGGGCACCCCCCTGACGAACGTCCTGATACGCGCTGTCGCAACGCGGGGCCATCCGTGGCGGATTCCGCCCATGATACCGTTTGTGACGTCCGCGTGACATTAAGATTAAGCCCGCGAGGTCCCGATGCCCGAACCGATCGATCCGCGTCGCCCGAATTTGTCGCGGTCATCCCGCCTGTGCGTGTCCTTGGGAGCCATTACCGCCGTCGCCGCGCTCTTGGCGGCCGTCAGCATTCCGCGCGCGCCCCGGCCGGTGCGGGCGCAGGACCCCAGCCCGACCGCCACCCCGACGTTGCCGGTATGGGAGCCGAGCGGCCGCTGGCGGGCCGTCCACGCCCCCAAGGTCAACCCCCTCTTGCCGGCGCTGACGACGCCGCAGGGGTTCAACGGCATCCACGGCATCGAGCTGCCAGGCGGCGGCTACTACGCGATGGCGGTCGGCGACAAGTGCGCGATCGCGACGTACGACGGCACGGACTGGAAGCGCGACAAGAGCTTCGAGCCGCAGTGCGGCGGCGTCCACACCGTCGACCTGCGCGACGTGTTCGTCCGCACGCCGGAGGACATCTGGGTCGCGGCGCGCTACACGGGCGGCTCGGGCGTCGAGCGCGACTGCGTGATCACGACGCCCGCCAGCCGTGACGACGTGGACTTCGACGAGGGCTGCGGCCTGATGGCCCACTGGAACGGCACGGCGTGGCGGGTCGAGAGCAACCTGGACATGCGGATCAACCGCCTCGCACCGCCGATCAACGCGATCGACATGATCTACGACGAGGCGAGCGCCCAGTGGTACGGCTGGGCGGTCGGCAACGACGCGGCGTTCGACTCGATCAAGGCGATCATCCTCCAGTATGTCGACGGCCCGGACGGCGGCAAGTGGTCGCTGACGGCGGCGCCGAACAACAACGCCGTCGACCTGCGCGACATCCACCTCGTCAGCGCCCGCGAGGCGTGGGCGGTGGGGGAGCATGGCGCGGAGGCGTGGTACAACCGGATCGGCGACGGCGCGGCCGACTGGTCACGCCGCGGGCTGTCCGGCCCCGACCATCTGTACACCGTCGACATGACAGACCAGCTTTACGGCTGGGATGGCGGCCAGCGCGGCCGGATGAACCACTACGACGGCAACTGCCACGACACGAGCGCCGAGACGGCGTGCTGGTTCGACAACAAGGCGTATCCGGTCGGGCCGAAGGGTGGCCAGCCCCTGACGGGCATGGAGATCCGCGGCCTCGATCTGCTGGCGCATGGGGTCGGCTGGCTCGTCGGTACGACGCTGGACAGCGGCTCCTTGGTCGCCTATCTCCTCGGGGATCACTGGATTCCCGTCGCCGTCCAAGACGATCCGGACGAGAACCTCAACGAGGTCTTCATGCGCAGCATGGACCAGGGTTGGGCGGTGGGCGCGAAGGGCATCATCCTCGAGTACCGCTCCGCGGGGGGGCCGACCGCGACGCCGTCGCCGACGACCGCCCCGCCCACCGC
>JBDTSC010000410.1:0-3532 GCA_039931375.1 Ardenticatenales bacterium | reverse complement strand
GGCCATCTTGGACTTCTGGCACTGCGACGACGCCGGGCAGTACGACAACACGGGCTTCAACCTGCGCGGCCACCAGTTCGCCGACGCCGACGGCCGCTGGCGGCTCACGACGATCGTGCCGGGCGTCTACCCGGGCCGCACGCGGCACATCCACGTCCGCGTCCAGGCGCCGGACGGGCCGCTGCTCACGACGCAGCTGTACTTCCCGGACGAGCCGGGGAACGCATCGGACGGGATCTTCGACGCGGCGCTGATGATGGACATGGCCGGCGATGCGTCGGGGCGGACGGGGGCGTTCGACTTCGTGGTGCGGGTGTGACGTCGACGCGCAATCCGTCGAGAGGCGCGCTGCCGGCGATGTCGCCGCGCGGTGATGACGACTAGATCCAGCGTATCCGCTTGAAAAACGCCACCAGCCCCAGCGACAACGCCACCATCACCCCAAACGCCCACGCATACCCATACTGCCACCTCAGCTCCGGCATGTGCTGGAAGTTCATGCCGTAGATCCCGGCCACCAGCGTCGCCGTCATCAGGATGATCGACGCCACCGTCAGCACCTTGACGATCTGGTTCAGCCGGTTCGCCTGCATCGAGAGGAAGCTGTCGAGCACGCCGGACAGGAGGTCGCGGTCGATGTCGATCGTCTCGATGTGGCGGACGATGTGCTCGTAGACGTCGCGGAAGTAGGCCAGGTCTTCGGTATCGAAGAGCGGCAGGTCGCGCCGCAGCAGCGTGTTGAGGATGTCGCGCATCGGCGCGAGCGAGCGGCGGATGCGCAGCGAATCCTTCTTGAGCCGGAAGATCTCCTTGATCAGCTGCTCGTCGAACGTCTCGAAGATCGCGTCCTCGAGGCGCTGCAGCCGATCGGCGATCCGGTCGAGCACCGGGAAATAGCTGTCGACGACCGTGTCGAGCAGCGTGTGCACGAGCGCGCCCACCGATTCGCCGAGCGGGCTGTCCGGTGACCGCCAGCGGCGGACGGTGTCCTCGATGTCCTCGAGCACACCGCGATGGACGGTGACGATGTAGTTCTTGCCCACGAACATCGACAGCGGCTGCAGCGCCGTGCGCTGGCGTTCGTTGTCCCAGTGGGCGGTGTAGACGATCATGAAGTAGTACTCGCCGCCCGCCCGATTCGTCGGCACGATCGCCGCGTTGTCCGTCATCGCCTGGTCGTCCGCGTCGATCAGCGTCAGCGCGCGGCCGTAGACGTCCACCTTGGCCGGGTGCCGCACGTGCAGAGCGTCCTCGATCGCCAGCGGATGAAACCCGAACTCGTCGCGCAGGATGCCGACATCCTCTGGGGTCGGTTCGCGCCGGATGTCCAGCCACGTGACCCGCTCCGGATCATCCAGATGCTGGTCGATCTGGGCGACGTCCGGGTTGTCTTCGAACTGTCCGTTCTTGCAGACGTACAGGCGGCGCATCGGCGTCTCCTCAGCGGAAGGGAATCGAGGTACTTGTCGGCTCGGGCGTCGGCGACGCGGGCGGCGGGCCGGAGGGCGATGCGAGCGGCGTATCAGCGGGGGCGGGCGTTTCGGGCGAAAGCGTACCACTCGGTGTCGGCATCGGCGTCGTCGGCGTTTCGGGCGTCAGCATGCCGGGCGTCGGCGTGTTCGGCGTCGCGGTGTCGAGCGCCAGCGCCGTGGGCGTCGCCGTCGCGGCCGTGGGCGTCTCGTCGACCACGGGCACGAACCCGTCGTCGCGCACCAGCGCCGGCAGGAACGTCCGGAACAGCACGCGCCCGCTGCGGCTCGCCGATCGCCCACCGGCTTGGGCGCGCAGCTCGAACGTGGCGCCGGATGCGGTGTCAGCCGGCGTGCGCAGCGATAGCCACAGGTCGCCGTCCGCCGCCTCGAGGGCACGGGTGAGGACGGCCGTCCCGTCCGGGAACTTCACCGGCCCGGTCAAGGTGGCGGTCAGCACGGTTTGCGGCGGCTGGTTGCCGAACGTGATCTGCACGTCGCGGGCCGTGCCGGGCGGGCCGGCGAACAGCGGGACGCCAGGCGCCACGCTCAGCCAGGCGCCGGACGGCGTCGCGGTCGGGGTGCGCGTGGCGGTCGGAGTGCGCGTGATCGTGGGGGGGCGGATGCGGGTGGGCGTCAGCGTGAGGCTTGGCGTCGGGGTCGGCGTGGGCAGCGGGATGCCGTAGCGGAAGATCGACCCCTCTGTGCCCACGGTCCAGCCGACGGCCGGATCGGCGAAGTCGATCGCGTTCAGGCTGACCGTGCTGCCGTTCGAATCGGGCGGCCAGCTGTTGCCGCCGTCCGTGCTGTGCAGCATGTAGCCCTCGTCACCGACCGCCCAGCCGTTCGCCGCGTCGCTGAACGTCAGCCCATTGAGCGACTTGACCGGCCGATCGATGCGGCGTTCCCAGTCCTCGCCGCCGTTCCAGCTGTGCAGCAACACGTTGCCGGCCACGAAGCCCGTGTTCTCGTCCAGAAAGTGAACCGCCATGTACCGCGTGTCGAGGAAGGACGGCAGCGTGCGCCAATGGGCGCCGCCGTCCGTCGTCCGGAGCACCGTGCCGCCGCTGCCGACCACCCAGCCGCGCTGCGCGTCCAGAAAATAGAGGCCGAACAGGCCGGCGTTCGAGCCGGAGCTCGTGCTGCGCCACGACGCTCCGCCGTCCTCGGTCCGCAGGATCTGGCCGTTGCGCGTCGTGATCCAGCCGTGCTGCTGGTCCGCGAAGACCACGTCCGTCAGCACCTGCGACGTGCCGACATCGACCACCGACCAGCCCTCGCCGTCCGCCGTGTGCAGCACGCCGCCGTTCACCCCGACCGCCCAGGCGTCCGTGGCGCTGAGCGCGGCGATCGCCTGCAGTTTGATCGGCGCCGGGCACGCCTGCTGGCGCCAGTGGGCGCCGCTGTCGTCCGAGCGGAGGATCACGCAGTCCAGGTCCTTCTCGCCGCCGACGGCCCAGACCGTGTCCGCGTCCACGGCGCCGACATCGCGGAGCGTCTGCTTGGTGCCGCTGCGCTCCGCCACCCACGTGGACGCCTGCGCCGCCGGCGACGCGAGCGCACGATCCGGCGGCGGCTCGGCGACGGCCGCGGCGAGCGCCGCGAGGACGGCCGCTCCCAGGACGAACGTGGCGGTGAGCCGCACACGGGTCATGCCGGACGGAAGGGTGAGCGGCGTCGGCCGCGACGCTCGGGTCAGCGAGCCGGTGGATGTCTCCGCGGCGCTCTGCCGGGCTCGCCAAGGCGTCGAACGATTCCCGAGCATGTCGCGACCCTCCCAACGGCGTCACACAAACCAGCGTGGCGCCCGGCCATTGTACCGGGCGCGGCGCGAAGCGGCGAGACAGGTCTGGGCGATCGCGCCAAACGGAGAGCCGGTGTGTTGTCGGCGCGGTATCGGCGAAGACTTGGGTGCGAGCACGTGGGGGCGGTGGGGCAGGGAGAAGGGGGCAGGGAGAACGCATTCTGGCGCAGCCCGCGAACGCCCGGAGGCTGAAGTCTCGGGCTATACCTAGGGAAGGAGTCCGCGATGCGGACTGACATCAAACTGGGCAGCCGAACCC
>JBDTSC010000409.1:0-3553 GCA_039931375.1 Ardenticatenales bacterium | reverse complement strand
TCGGCCTCGTCGCCGCCACCGTCTCGCTCGGGCTTGCCGGGTGTGGGAGCGGCGGGAACGGGGACGATGCGGGCGGCGACGCGTCCGCGACGCAGGCCGTGAGCGCCACCATCGCGGCGAGGGCCACGATGGCGGCGAAGACCGTCTCGGATGTCACCGGCGCGATGCCGACGATGGCGCTGGTCCGCGTCACGCCGCAGCCGACGGCGACGCAGGACCCGTCGCTGCCGGAGCGGGCGCACACGCTGATCGTCGATGCCAAGAACCCGGACCTCCTCTACCTCACGTTCGTGCGCGGGATCATGCACTCCGCGGACGGCGGGTTGACGTGGGAGCCGATGCGCTCCTCGAAGATCGAGGACGGCCGGTCGGTGATCGCCGGGACGCAGGTGGCCAGCGGGCGGCTGTTGGTTGCCGGGCCGGGCGCGTTGCGCACCAGCGACGATGCCGGTGCGACGTGGAACGCGATCACGCCATCCCTTGGCGTCGACATCCGCGGCCTGGTCACGGACCCGGCGGACGGCGAGCGGTTGTTCGCGCTGTTCCACACCCAGGGCGTGGCGACGTCGACGGACGACGGCAAGTCGTGGGCGCTGGCGGGCGCGAAGACGTCCGCGCTGACGTACGGGCTGTGGGTGATCGGCGCATCGCCCACCGTCCTGGCCACCGTCGACCGTGGCGCCGGCACGCTGCTGCGAAGCGCGGACGGCGGCACGTCGTGGTCGCCGCTGGCGGCCGCGGGGGCGTCGGGCGAGTGGCTCTCGATCGCGCGGGCGGGCGCCGGCCGGCTGGTGGCGGCGACGACCGAGGGGATGTTCGAAAGCACGGACGGCGGCGCGCGCTGGACGAAGTTCGGTCCGTTCAAGGTGTTGGCGACGATGGCGGTCGCCCCGAGCGACGCTTCGATGATCTTCGCGATCACGCCCGGCGCGTTCAACGTGTTCCGCTCGCTGGACGGCGGGGCATCGTGGCCCGGCAGCGGCACCCCGAGCGCGACCCCCTTCCCGGCCGGCGACGCCACGCCGCTCCCCACGATAGGACCGTGATCGACATGACGACGCCCACGACCACTACGACCACTACGACCACTACGACCACTGGGACCACTACGGCCACTGGGACCACCACCAGCGCCCCCCTGCCCACCCGCCGCCTCGGCCGCACCGGCCTCGAGGTGTCCGCGTTGGCGCTGGGCACGATGCAGTTCGGCTGGACGGCCGACGAGGCGACGAGCTTTGAGGTCCTGGACCACTACGTCGAGGCGGGCGGCAACCTGATCGACACGGCCGACGTCTACAGCCGCTGGGCCGAGGGCAACGACGGCGGGGTGAGCGAGGCGATCATCGGCCGCTGGATGGCGGCGCGCGGCGCGCGGAACCGCATCGTCCTGGCCACGAAGGCGCGCGGGCGGATGTGGCCGGGGCCGAACGGCGAGGGGCTGTCGCGGCTGCACATCGTCCGGGCGTGCGAGGAGAGCCTCGCGCGGCTCGGGACGGATCACATCGACCTCTACCAGACGCACTCGTGGGATCCGCACACGCCGATCGACGAGACGCTGTCCGCGCTGGACGATCTCGTGCGGGCGGGCAAGGTGCGCTATGTGGGTTGCTCGAACATTCCGGCGTGGCATCTGGTCGAGGCGTTGTGGCGGAGCGACGCCTCGCATCTGGCGCGCTACGACAGCGTGCAGCCGAACTACAGCCTGATCCACCGCAAGGAGTTCGAGGCGGAGGCGGCGGCCGTGTGCGAGCGTTTCGGCATCGGCGTGATCCCGTACAGCCCCCTGGCCGCCGGCTTCCTCACCGGCAAGTACCGCCTTGACGCCCCGCTGCCCACCGGCGCCCGCGCCCCGCGCCTGCGCGACCGCTACCTGAACGAGCGCGGCCTGGCCGTCCTGGCCGCCCTGGACACCGTCGCCGCGGCCCACGACGGCGCGACGCCGGCGCAGGTGGCGCTGGCGTGGCTGCTGGCCCAGCCGGCGGTCACGGCGCCGATCGTCGGGGCGAACACGGCCGAGCAGCTGGCAGAGCTGCTGCCGGCGGCGCATCTGGTGCTTGGGGCAGACGAGATGGCGGGGTTGAGGGCGGCGAGCGAGGGGTGGTAGGGGGGATAGGCATTTCGTAACTACTCAGGCGGGCCTGCCCCAGTCGCCGCTCCAATGCCGTCACCCGCGCTTCCAGCCGCTGGATCGGCGCCTGCTGCGTGGCCACCAACGCCTCAAGCCGGCAGATTGGTCTCCTGCTGCGCCAGGCACAGCTCCACCAGGTCCGACGTCGAAAGCGCTTCCGGTTCCTCTCGCGTCATGGCCCCCGGCGGACTTCACCTTCGTCAAGCTCTCGTCAAACTGGCCCCAGCCGCCGACCGGCCTGAGTAGTTGCCCCGATCCCATCAGGCGTCGCTCTCAGCCGGCGGCGGGACGCGCAGTAGGCGTCCGACTGACGGGGCGTCGACTGACGGGCGCCGGTCCATGTCCTACATGGGCGCGGTCCCGTCGCTAGGGCTTCTTCTTGCCGGTGGGGGCTGGCTTGCCGAGGTCCGGCGTGTCTTCGCCGAGCGCGGTGGCCAGGTCGATCAGGTGCTCCTGCTCTTGGCGCAGGATCTCGCGGATGTCTTCGGCGATGGCGTATTCCTCGAGCGCTTCGCACTGCTTCAGTCGCTCGCGGTAGTTGCGGATGGTCGTCGACTCGTTGGCGAGGTCAGCGCGAAGCATGGCCTCGGCGCTGCCCGCCGGCTTGACGGGCTGGGCCACGTTCGTCGGCGTCCCGCCGAGGTAATCGACGTGCTTGGCGATGGTCAGCGCGTGCTGCAGCTCTTCGGCCGCGTGCAGTTCGAGCTCTCTGGCAATCGACATGTAAGCAGCGCCCTTGAGCGATTGCGAGTAGACGACGTAAGCGATGATGGCTTGGTACTCGCGCGAGAGGTCCTGGTTGAGGAGCTCGACGAGCTGTTCTCGGGTTGGCGATGGGTTGGCCACTTGGGGACTCCGTTTCGGGGTCGCGGCGACGCCGGGCGCGCGTTCGCCGGGAAGGAGCGATGGGATATAAAAGCACGCCGGACGGCCGCGTGCAAAGCAAGGCATCGGTGCCCAGGCCGTCGAAACGGACCTACCGCGCCCCCGATGCGCCTCCGAGGCCGGCAGGCATGCCAACCGGACGTCGGCGGGGCGGACAGCCAGCACATAAGGATGCCCATCGGGCGCTGGTTGCCCCCGAGGACGTGGACGAGGCGTACAGCTGTGGCCGGACGAATGTTCGGTGTGCAAGGCGGCGCTCGTGGGAAACGGTCCGGACCCGCTTGTACATGAGGTGGTGGAGATCCCCGATCCCAAGGTGATCGTTTCGACGTACCTGTTGCACGCGCTCACGTGTCCAAAGTGCGACAAAGTGACGCGGGCCGACCTGCCGGAGGGCGTGGGGATGAGCGGGTTCGGGCCGCGGACGGATGAGACCATCTGGCGGGGTAACCGTTCACCCGATTGCCACGTCACTTTCTAAGCCGCCGACGGCCTGACAGCGGTAGGACGGCAAGTGGCTGAACGCTTACCAGCCGCTAT
>JBDTSC010000408.1:0-3555 GCA_039931375.1 Ardenticatenales bacterium | reverse complement strand
CCGCTCGAGTAGTTGAGGCAGCAGAAGTCGTCCCGATGCGTCGGCGCCGCGTCGCATGACGTCGGCTGCGGGGCGATGAAGCGGTCGTACGGGATCGGTCCCCCGATCGGCGAGTCCCCGCCGCCCCCGATTGCGCCGCCCTCGCCACCCGCGCCATCCTCGCCGCCGACGACGATCACATGCCGCAGCCACGGCGCGTCGGCGCGCAGCGCTTCCACGGCGCCCAGCAGCCGCGCGTCCACGAACAGGACGCGGGCGCGGCAGTCATCGAGGAGAAACGCGTAGTCGGCCGGCCGCAGCAGCGTGTTGAAGCTGGCGGCGACGGCGCCGATCTTCATCGTCCCGAAGAAGGCGGTCACGAACTCTGGCGTGTCGAGGCACAGGAGCGCGACGGTCTCGCCGAAGCGGACGTCCAGGGCGCGCAGGCCGTTCGCCACCTGGTTCACCTCGGCCGCCGCCGCGCCGAACGTCAGGCTGCGGGTGTCGCTCACGAGCGCGACCTTGTTCGCGCGCACCGCCAGGTTGCGCTCCAGGATGTCGACGGCGTTGTAGCGCTCCGGCAGGTCGGCGGCGCGCAGCGGGTTCGGCAGCGGGTTCGGCAACGGGTTCGCAAGCGGGTTCATCGGCGGTTCTCCGATCACGTTCGTGCGCCGTCCAGCGGCAAGGCGGGTTCCGGTCCGAGCAGGTCGCGGGCGATGATGAGCCGCTGAATGTGGCTCGTGCCCTCGTAGATCTGGAGGCCCTTGATGTCGCGCCAGTGCCGTGCTACCGGGTACTGGTCGCTGTAGCCGCGCCCGCCGTGCAGGAGCACCGCCTGGTCCGCCGCGCGCAGCGCCGCCTCGCACGCGAACAGCTTGGCCGTGGCCGTGGCGCGCGTGGACGGCTGGCCGTCGTCCTTGTGCTGGGCGGCCTGGTACACCAGCAGCGCCGCCGCGCTGACGTCGGCGTGCATGTCGGCCAGCAATTGCTGGATCATGCCGAAGTCGCCGATCCGCGACCCGAACGCGTGCCGCCTTCGGGCGAAGTCCACGGACGCGTCCAGGCACGCCCGGCCGACGCCGACCGCGCCCGCCGCGACGCCCAGCCGCCCGTGGTCGAGCGCGCCCATCGCCACGCGAAAGCCGCCGCCCGGCGGGCCCAACAGGCACGCGGCCGGCACGCGGCAGCCTTCGAAG
Organism: Ardenticatenales bacterium; assembly: GCA_039931375.1. Lineage (GTDB taxonomy): Bacteria > Chloroflexota > Anaerolineae > Epilineales > Epilineaceae > Avedoeria. The sequence continues at coordinate 2,380 of JBDTSC010000408.1, read as the reverse complement.
GAGAGGATCGCGTGATCCGCGGCGCGATGGCCCAGCTCGTGCCACGGCAGCGTCTCCCGGCGCAGGCCCGGCGTGTCCGTCGGGACCACGAAGGCGCAGATCTGGCGGTGCGGCTTGTCCGTTTGAATCGCCGGATCGCGGGCGAACACGATCGCGACGTCGGCGGACATGCCGTTCGTGATCCAGATCTTGCGCCCGTCCAGCACGTAGTCGTCGCCGTCGCGCCGGGCGGTCGTGCGGATCGCGCCGGCGTCCGACCCGGCCTCGTCCTCGGTGAGCGCGTAGCAGCCGATCGCGTCGCCCGTTGCCAAGCGGGGGATCCACTGGACTTGCTGCGCGGCCGTTCCGTGATCGCGCAGGCACAGCGTCACGAGCCCGCCGTGCACGGCGAGAAAGCCGCGGATCGACGAATCGACATAACCCAGTTCCTCGTACACGAGCGCGAAGGAGACATAATCCATCGCAGAGCCGCCGAGCGCGGCGTCGACCGGACCGGCCAGCAACCCGAGGGCGCCCATCTCGGGCACGAGCTCGATCAGGAAGCGGCCGTCGGCATCCGCTTGCCGCACGAGCGGGGCGCAGCGCTCGCGGGCGAAGGCGCGCGCCGTATCGCGCCAGCGCAGCTGGACGGGCGACGGCGCGAAGTTCATCGCGGCTCGTCGCTCGGGCGGACCGCCGCCAGCGGGTCCTTCCCCGGCAACACGGCATAGCCGTCGATCTCGACGAGCGCCTCGTCGTCATAGAAGCCCGTCACGCCAAGCAGCATCATCGCCGGGTACGTGCGGCCGAAGTGCCGCCGCCACACCGCGCCCAACGCGCCGCGCCGGGCGCGGTAGTCGGCCACGTCCCGCACGTACAAGTGCAGCTTGACGATGTCGCCCGCGGCGCCGCCGGCGGCCTGGACGACGGCCACGATGTTCGCCAACGCGCGATCGACCTGCGCGACCAGATCGCCGGGCGCCGAGATCGCGCCGGCGCCGTCCGTGCCGTTCTGCCCCGCCAGCCAGACGATCCGTCCGCCCTCCGACACGACGCCGTGGCTGAAGCCGATCGGCGGCGCGAGGTCGGCGGGGTTCACGGGGTAGGGCGGGCGGCTCGGCGGCACGGGTTCGCTCCGAGGGGGGCGGGGGGCGGACGGCGGATCGGTCGCTCGGGGCAGTATAGCCCGACGGCGGCAGCGGTCCAGCGGGTCGGCGCTGCGGCGCGACATGCGCACCGGAGCGTCGGAGCGTCGGAGCGCCGACGCTACCGGCCGCCGAACACGGGCCGCGTCTTGGCGCGGAAGGCCTCGTAGAACCGGCGATGGTCGTCCGCCATCATCAACAGCGCCTGCGCCTGGGCCTCCGCTTCGAGGGCGCTGACGATGTCCATGTTCGCCTCGTTCAACAGCAGCCGCTTCGTCATGCCCAGCGCCAGCGTCGGCCCCTCGGCCAGGCGTTTGGCCCACGCGAGGGCGGTCGGCAGCACCTCGTCCGGCGCGACGACGCGGTTGACGAGGCCGTACCGGTCGGCGGTGGCGGCATCGATCGTGTCGCCGAAGTACAACAGCTCGGCCGCCCGGCCGGCGCCGACGATGCGGGGCAGCAGGAACGCCGCGCCCATGTCCGCGCCCGTCAGCCCGACCTTGCTGAAGAGGAACGCGAACCGTGCCGTCGTGGACGCCACCCGCAGGTCGGAGGCCAGCGCCAGCACCGCTCCGGCGCCCGCCGCGATCCCGTTGATCGCGCTGATGATCGGCTTGTCGAGCAGGCACATCGCGCGCACGGTGTCACCCGTCATCCGGCAGAACTCGAGGTGATCCTTGACGTCAGCGTCCAACAGCGCGCCGATGATCGTGTGCACGTCGCCGCCCGAGCAGAAAGCGTCGCCCGCGCCGGTCAGCACGATCGCCTTCACCGACTCGTCGTAGCGCAGGTCATCGAACAGGTCCCGCAGCTGCGCGTAGATCCGCAGCGTGATCGCGTTCAGAACGTCCGGCCGCTCGAGCCGCAACGTCGCGACGCCGCTCGCATCGACGGTAAACGTGAAGTCCCGATCGCCGTCGATCGGGCCGTAGCGATGGGCGTGCGGTGCATTCGAATCGTCCATCGTCCGCCTCTTCTTTGTGGGCTCCGTCAACGGAGCAGCGTCAGGGTCGGTTCGCCGACGGCAGGTAGATGGCGTCGACGACTGCGAGCGGCGCGCATGCGAGCCCCGCCGGCGGGTCCGACTCAGCCCCAAACCGCGTCGGCCACGCCACCTCCCACTCGATGGTCGCGCGGCCGCCGTCGCTCCGCAGCACCACCGTCCGGCCACCATCCGGCGTGCTGGGCGGGACCGATCCATCCGCCCCTGTCGCACCGCTCCACGCGTCGACGACCAGCCGACCATCATGCCACAG
>JBDTSC010000407.1:0-3559 GCA_039931375.1 Ardenticatenales bacterium | reverse complement strand
CGCCGGCACGCCCATCCGGTACACGATCTACGTCGACAACCTCGGCCCATCGGCCGCCGTCGGCGGCGTGATGGACGATGCGATCACGTCGAGCGGCCTGTTCGACGTCGTCTCGGTCGTGAGCAACCGGCCATCGACGTGCACGCCGCCCTTCGCGTCCGGCGTCTCAAGCGTCAACATCCACTGCGCCCTCACCGGCGCGCTCGAGCCCGTCGGCGTCGGCGGCGACGGCCGTTGGACCGTCACGATCGACGTCGTGGCCGCGGACGCCCAGACGATCAACAACGTTGCGACCACGGACGCCGACACGCCGGACCCGGATCCGACGAACAACATCGACGATCTGACGCGCGATATCACGGCGCTGTCCGACATCGACGTCACCAAGACCAGCCAGGCCATGCCCAGCCCGTTGGTGGCCGGGGGCCAGATCAAGTACACGGTGGTGGTCCGGAACACGGGCCCGAGCGCGGCGACCGGCGTCAAGATCGCCGACCGCATTCCCGCGGGGACCACGTTGACGGGCTACATGGGGACGGACGCCGCCGGCAATCCGGTCGGCTGCTCGACCGGCACGGCCGGCAGCGCCGCCGACCCGCTCCGCTGCGGCGTCGGGAAGCTGGCGGTCGGTGAGTTCGCGACCGTGATGTACACGGCCACGGTGAACAGCGACCTGGCGGACGGCTCGGTCCTCGAGAACGACGTCATGGGGATGTCGGACAATCCCGATCCCGACAACACGAACAACTTCGACTCGACGCTCGACGTCGTCGGCACGTCGGCCGACGTCGCGATCCGCAAGGCGGACGCGCCCGACCCGGTGACGGCGGGCCAGTCGCTGAGCTACGGGCTGCAGGTGTCCAACGCCGGTCCGAGCACGGCGCGCGATGTCGTCGTCAAGGATCCGCTGCCGCCGGGGACGACGTTCCTCGACGCCTCGGTGGCCGGCGGGACGTGCGCGTACGCGGCCGGACCGCGGATCGTGAGCTGCAACCTGGGCGACATCGCCGCGGGCGCAGCGCGCCTGATCATCGTCAACGTCGTCGTCGACGCGGACGTCCCGGACGGGACGCGGCTGACGAACGTCGCGACGGCGACGTCCTCGACGGACGACCCGAACCTCGGCAACAACGCCAGCCGCGCGGAAACGACCGTGGCAGCCAGCGCCGACCTCTCCATCGACAAGAAGGCCAGCGGCAGCGGCGTACCGGGCAGCGAGATCCTGTACACGATCACGGTCACGAACCACGGCCCATCCGAGGCGGTGGGGGTGATCGTCGTCGAGTCGCTCCCGACCGGCGTCACGTACGTCTGGGACGACGACAGCTGCGCCCCCGGCGGCAGCCCGTGCAGCTTGGGCAACCTGGCCGTCGGTGCGTCGGCGACGTTCCATGTCGCGGTGCGGGTCAACGCGGACGCGATCGGCGTGCTCGAGAACCGCGCGACGGCGGTCTCGCGGACCCCGGACCCGGACCTGACGAACAACGTCGACATCGCCGACGTCACCGCGGTCCCGACGGCGGACATGCAGATCATGAAGTACAGCGTGCCGGCGATCCTCACGACCGGTGAGCCGATGGTCTACACGCTGCTCGTGCAGAACCTCGGGCCGGGCCTCGCGCGCAACGTCACGATCGCCGACACGTTCGTCGCGGACGGCGGCTACACGATCACCGCGATCAGCGGCGCGACGTGCGCTCCGGGGCCCGGCGCGTACAGCGGCAACTCGGTCCGCAACTGCACGCTCGGTGACATGCCGCCGTTCACGCAGCGCCTCGTGACGTTCACGGTGACGACGACGGACAGCACCAAGCTGACGAACATCGCCGCCGTCCGGAGCGACGCGGTCGATCCGAACCTCACGAACAACAAGGCGGACGTCAGCAACGACATCCGCCAGTCCGCCGACGTGTCGGTCGACAAGACCAGCCAGGCCATCCCGGGCCCGAGCGTCGTCGCCGGCCAGCAGATCAAGTACACGATCGTGCTGCGCAACAACGGCCCGTCCCGCGCCACCGGACTCGATCTCTGGGATCGACTGCCGGCCGGCATTACCGTGACGGGCTATACCGCCACCGGGCCCAATAGCGATCAGCCGATCGGCTGCACGACGGGCACCGCCGGCAGCGCGGAGGACCAGTTCGCCTGCAACGTCGGCTCGCTGGGCGTCGGTGAGACGGCCACGATCATGGTCACGGCGACGGTCGACGAGAACCTGCCCGCGGGCAGCGTCCTCGAGAACGACGTCCTGGTGACGGCCGACACGTTCGACCGCAACCCCGGCAACAACCGTGACACGGCGATCGACACCGTCGCGGCGGGGGCCGACCTGTCGCTCACCAAGACGGACAGCCCGGATCCGGTGATCGCCGGCCAGCCGCTCGAGTACACGCTGACCGTGCACAACGCGGGACCGAGCGGCGCCAAGGACGTTCTGGTCACCGACCAGCTCCCGGCGGGCGTGACGTACCTGGGCGCGACGATCGTCGGCGGCACGGGGACGTGCAACGACAGCCCGACGGGCCTCGTCACGTGCTACCTCGGGCACGTCGACAACGGCCAGACGGTGCGCGTCTACATCGACGTCGTCGTGAAGGCCACGACGGCGGCCGGCGCGCTGTCCAACAGCGCGGCCGTCACGAGCTCGACGCGCGACCCGAACGGCGCGAACAACAACGCGAGCGCGACGACGACGGTCCGGACGCTGGCTGATCTCGGGATCACCAAGCGGATCCTGGGCGTGCCGGTCGCGGGGCAGCCGGTGACGTACGAGATGGTCGTGACGAACTACGGCTCGTCCGCGGCCACCAACGTCGAGGTCGTGGACGACTACTCGCTCAACCAGTCGTACAGCTGGGACAGCGACAGCTGCAGCCCGAGCGGCCTGACGCAGATCACGTGCAGCCTGGGGACGCTGGCGGTGGGCGCTTCGCGCACGTACCACGTGACGTTCAACGTGGCGGCGAACTCGGCCTTCCAGGACGCGCTCGACCACGTGACCGTCGCGGCGGACCAGGCCGATCCGAACCCGGCGAACAACGACGCCAGCACGCGCGTGCCGATCGCCGGCGTCTCGGACCTGCGGATCACGAAGTTCGGCAAGCCGGACGCCCAGGTCCGCCAGAGCGGCCTCCTGACCTACACCATCCTGGTCGAGAACCTCGGCCCGAGCGGCGCCGCGAACGTCATGGTGCGTGACACGATCGCCTCCGACGGGCGGTACGAGGTCGTCAGCATCGTCGGCGCGAACTGCGTGCCGGGCACGGGCACCTACGTCGGCAACGTGACGATGAACTGCACGCTGCCGAACCCGCTGGCCGCCTTCGCCCAGACGCAGATCCGGATGGTGATCCGGCCGATCGAGGCGCGCAGCATCAACAACTTCGCCGCCGTCCAGTCGCGCAACAGCGACCCGGACCGGTCGAACGACTCGGCGATCGTCGAGCACGACATCACCGAGCTGGCGGATCTCAGCGTCACGAAGACCGCCGTGCCGAACCCGGCCGTCGCCGGCGGGTCGATCATCTGGACGATGCGCGTCGTGAACAACGGGCCGGGC
>JBDTSC010000406.1:0-3568 GCA_039931375.1 Ardenticatenales bacterium | reverse complement strand
TACCCCCCATACCCCCCCGGATGCCGCGAATGCCACTCCCACGCCGACCCCACGATCGCCTCGAGGTCGGGATACCGCGGCCGCCATCCCAGATCGCGCCGCAGCGCCTCGGAGGACGCGATGAGCGTGGCCGGGTCGCCGGCGCGGCGCGGGGCGATCGTGTGTGGGATCGGGTGGCCTGTTACGCGGCGGGCCGTCTCGATCACCTCGAGCACGCTGAAGCCCTGGCCGTTGCCCAGGTTGTAGGTCAGGACGGGGCGCTCGGCGAGGGCTTCCAGGGCCAGGATGTGCGCCTGGGCCAGATCGACGATGTGGATGTAGTCGCGGACGCACGTGCCGTCGGGGGTCGGATAGTCGTCGCCGAAGACGGCGATGGACGCGCGCTGGCCGAGGGCGACCTGGAGGACGAGCGGGATGAGGTGCGTCTCGGGGTCGTGGTCTTCGCCGCGGTCGGGTGTGCAGCCGGCGGCGTTAAAGTAGCGAAGGCAGGCGTAGCGCAGCCCGTTCGTGACGTGCAGCCAATGGAGCATCCGCTCGATCGTGCGCTTGCTCTCGCCGTACGGCGAGCCGGGGACGATCGCCTCCGTCTCCGCGATCGGGATCCGCTCGGGCGCGTCGAACAGGTTGGCGGTGGAGGAGAGGATGAAGCGGTCGACGCCGTGCGCGACGGCGGCCTCCAACAGGTTGGCGGCGTTGGCGACGTTGTCGCGCAGGTACTTGAACGGCCGCTGCATGCTCTCGCCGACGAGCGTATAGCTGGCGAAGTGCAGGATGCCGTCGATCCCCGGATGCGCGTCGAACAGCGCGGCCACCGCGGCGCGGTCCGCCAGATCGCCCTCCACGAAAGTGGCGCCAGGATGGACGGCGGCGCGGTGCCCCTGGTAGAGATTGTCGAAGACGATGACGTCGTGGCCCGCCGCGATCAACTCAGCGCCCGTGATGCTGCCGATGTAGCCGGCGCCGCCGGTGACGAGGACTTTCACGTCGATCCGCTCCTGGGTGGAAACGAAGCATGGCGGGTGGAAACGAACATGGCGGGTGGAAACGAACATCGCGGGTGGAAACGAGTACGGCGGGTGTCAACGAGTACGGCGCGATCATCGCACGGCAGCGCCGAGGCGCAAAGTCGTGAGCAAAGAAAAAAACCCGGGGCCCGTCGCTCCGCCCCAGTCGCGACAGTCCCCAGGTTTGGTTCGGCGTAGGTGTTACCCGTCGGCCGTGGCAACAGGATAGGGGGGGTGGATGAGGGGGGGGTGAACGGGTGGAAAAACGTCGATGAGGGCCACACACGGGGACGACGGGCGGTTACGGATGGGTGAGGGCCGTAGGCCCTTGGCAACACCTATCCCACCACCACCGTCTTCGCGTTCACCCATTCCATCACCCCCTGCCGCCCCAGCTCTCGCCCGTACCCGCTGTCCCGAACGCCCCCGAACGGCAAGCGCGGGTCCGATCGCACAAACGCGTTCACAAACGCCGCACCCGCTTCCAGCTGACCGACGGCGATCGCCTCGCCCCGCTCCGCGTCCGCAGTGAAGACGGCAGCGCCCAGGCCGTACGGCGAGGCGTTGGCCAGCGCGATCGCGTCCCGCGCGTGGGCGGCTTCGATGAGGACGGCGACGGGGCCGAAGACCTCCTGGTCGAACGCCGGCATGCCGGGATGGACGTCGGTGAGCAACGTCGGCGGGTAGAAGGCGCCCGGTCCGTCCGGCACTTGGCCCCCCAGTAATAGGCGCGCGCCGGCGGCGATGGAATCGACGACCTGCCGGTGCAGGGCATCGCGCAGGTCGTGCCGCGCCAGCGGGCCGAGGGTGGTGGCGGGGTCGCGCGGGTCGCCCATGACCACGTCCGCGAGGGCCGCGCCCAGGCGGCGCTCGAACGCCTGGCGCACGCCGGCCTCGACGATCAGGCGCTTGGCGGCGATGCAGCTCTGGCCGCCGTTGATCATGCGACCGGTCACACACGCCGCAACGGCGGCATCGAGATCCGCGTCGGCGAGGACGACGTACGGATCGCTGCCGCCCAGCTCCAGCACCGTCTTCTTCAGGTGCGCGCCCGCGATCGCCGCCACCGCCCGGCCCGCGCGCGTGCTGCCGGTCAGCGTCACGCCGGCGACGTGCGGATGGGCGATGATCGCGGGCACGATCTCGGGATCGGCGTCGATGTCGATGAGCGGCGCCTGGAAGACGCCGGCGGGGAAGCCGGCCGCCGCGAATAGGTCGATGAGGGCGAGCGCGCAGCCCGGGACGTTCGGCGCGTGCTTGAGGAGGACGGTGTTCCCCGCCACGATCGCCGGCGCCGCGAAGCGGACGACCTGCCAGAACGGGAAGTTCCACGGCATGATCGCCAGGAGGACGCCGAGCGGCCGGTAGCAGACGTAGCTCTTGGCGAACTCGGTCGCGACCGGCTCGGGCGCCAGGAAGGCGGCGGCGTTGGCGGCGTAGTAGTCACAGGCCAGCGCGCACTTGGCGATCTCGGCCCGGCCCTCGGCGAGCGGCTTGCCCATCTCATCGGCCATCAGCGCCGCCAGCTGCGGCGCGCGGTCGCGGAGGACGGCGGCGAGTCGGCGGAGGTGGTCGCAGCGCTCGGACAGCGGTACGTCGCGCCACGCCAGGTAGGCGGCGTGCGCGGCGTCGACGGCGGCGAGGGCGGCGGCGGGGGTGGCGGTGGGGTATGGGGCGGCGGCGGCGGGGAGGGCGGTGGTGGGGTTGAGGGGGGTGAGGGGCATGGAGGGGGGCTCCTGGGATCGGGCGGGCTGCGGGCGGACCGCCGAGGGTTGGTCAATGGTCAACCCCGTGGTATCGTTCCTGCCATGAACGATACCATACAGGCCCCCATCGACAGCGCTGGCCGCGTCGTTATCCCGAAGGCGGTGCGTGAGCGCGCCGGCGTGTACGGTGGCATGGTCTTCGACATCGTCGTTCGCGACGACGCCGTGATCGAGCTGTGGCCGGCACCGCGAGCGGTTCATATCGCGCTCAGTGACGGACTACCCGTCGCGATTCCGCTCGAACCGTCCGATCCCCTTAGCACCGAGGTCGTCGAGGCGACCCTCCGGCGGCTGCGCGACGAGCGCGCGGGATGAAACGCCCGGTTGTCGCGTTCGACGCCAACATCCTGGTTGCCGGATTGCTCAGCTGGCACGTGCACCACAGCCTTGTCCGCCCGATCCTCGTGGAGTGGCTCGACAACTCGCCCTTGCCCGTCGTGCCGATTCAGGCGCTGGTCGAAGCTTGGGCCGTCATGACCCGATTGCCGTCGCCCCATGGTGTGTCGGCGGCGGATGCAGCCTCCCTGCTCGACGGGGCGCTCAAGGGAAAATGCCGCCTCGGCGGGCTGGCTGAGGAGGATGGGTGGCGGATGTTGGACACGCTGCTCGAAGGGCAGATCGTCGGTGGTTTGGCGTACGATCTGCAGATCGTCACATGCGCAAAGGTCGCTGGCGCCACTCGGCTCTACACGTGCAACGAGCGCGACTTCGGGCGGCGGCCGCTCGCGGGCATCGAGATCGTCAACCCGCTGCGGCAGGGCTGACCGACGACGCCCTTGCTGTCGCTGCCGCGGAGCG
>JBDTSC010000405.1:0-3580 GCA_039931375.1 Ardenticatenales bacterium | reverse complement strand
TTCGACGCGATGGGCGACAAGCAAGCCGAAGACCTCGTGATCCTGGATCTGCGGCCGATCTCGCAGGTCGCCGACTACTTCGTGATCGGCACCGCGGGCTCGCCGCGCCAGATGCGCGCCGTGGCCGAGTCCGTCATCGATCGGCTGCGCGAAGAGCTGGACCTTCGTTCGACTCCGCTCGAAGGCGCGCCGGAATCGGGCTGGCTGCTCGTCGACTACGGCGGATTGATCGTCCACATCTTCGATGTCGAGCGCCGCGCGTACTACCAACTCGAGGAGATGTGGTCCGCCGCGCCGCTCGTGGCGCGAATGGCGTAGGGACCGCCCACCCGCCTCGGGCATCATGTGCTTTCGGCCCGCCGCTCGGCGAGCTCCACGGTGGACAACAGGATGAGCGCCGTCGTCACGAGGCCGACGCCGCCCGGCACGGGCGTCAGCCAGCCGGCCACGCTCGCCACCGCGTCCGTGTCGACGTCGCCCACCAGCCGCCCCCCCGCGGCATCCTCGACCCAGTTCGTGCCCACGTCGATCACGACGGCGCCGGGTCGAACGTCGTCCGCGCCCACGAGCGCCGGTTTGCCGACCGCGACGACGAGCACATCCGCTTGGCGCGTGAACGAGCCGAGGTCGCGCGTCCGGGAGTGACAGACCGTGACCGTCGCGTTCGCTTGCAGCAGCAGTTGCGCCGCCGGCAGGCCGACCGTATTCGAACGACCGACGACCACCGCGTGCGCACCGGCCAGTGGAATCCCCGCGTCGCGCAGCATCGCCAGGACGGCGCGCGGCGTGGCCGGCAGCGGACCGGGGAGCCCCGCGGCCAGCCGGCCAAGGCTGTCCGGCGCGATCGCATCCACGTCCCGCGCGGGGTCGAGTGCGGCCCGTACGGCGGCTTCGTCGCAGCCGCGCGGCAACGGCATCTCCACGAGAATTGCGTCGACCCGTTCGTCGGCGCACAGGCGCTGGACCGCGGCGACGGCGGCATCCGTGCCGACGCCGGCGTCCAAGCGCTCGGCCCGGTACTCGATACCGACCCGTGCCGCGGCCGCACCTTTCGAACGCTGGTAGGCGATGCTGGCCGCGTCGTCGCCGACGAGGAGCGAAGCGAGCACCGGCGCGCGCCGGAACACCGTGCTGAAGCGGCCCGCGCGGGCGCCGGCCTCCGCGCGGAGTCGATCGGAGAGGTCTTTGCCTTTGAGCCATTGCACCGCCACTCGAACCCTCCGTCACTCTCGCCGCCGACGCGCATGGCGGCTTGGCGCGGTGCGCTGTATCCTATGCCCGCATCCTATTGCCCACTGTATCCTATGCATAGCTGTATCGTATGCATACTGTATCCGATGCGCACGATATCATGGGTCCGGCCGGCCGGGGCGCAAAGCGCGGGCCGCCGACCAACGGGGCACCGTGCGACTCGTCCGATCGGTCGGCGTCCAGGAGGATTCCGAGTGCGCGTCAGCATCGACTGGGACATGTGCGCGGGCGCTGGTCTGTGCGCCCGTGCAGCGCCGCGGGTGTTCGAGGTGATCGACCTTGGCGACGGTCGGCGGCGCGCGGTGCTGACCGCGCCGGGGTCCGACGCCCAGCTGACCGCCGCCGCCTTCGCCTGCCCGACGCTGGCGATCACGATCCTCGACGCGACCGGGCGCCCACTGTATCCGGCCCCGTCGGACGATCCAAGGACAGGCCGGTGACCCGCGAGGCGCGACAGGGCGTTCTCGGCCGCGGAACCGGATGGCCGTCGCGCGTGTCTCACGGGCGAACCGCGCGCATAGGTCTCGCCCTCGATGACGACCGGGACGCACGGAACGTAACCGTCGCGTGTCGTTACGGAGTGCGGCGCACGCGACCCACCGCCGGTGGGAGGCGGAGCGCATGAGCCAGCCGGGACAGGACGCATTCTGGAGCGCGTTCGCTTCGGGCGACCGTGCGGTCGGCCAACCGACCGATGATGCGTTAGTGGACCGCGTGATGCTCGGGGATGAGTCGGCGCTGGGCGTGCTCTACCGGCGCTACGTGGAGGCGATCTATCGGTTCATCATGGCGCAGGTGCGCCAGCGCGAGGATGCCGAAGATCTGACGGCCGAAACGTTCGCCCGGATGATCCAAGGCCTTGCCGGCTTCCGACACGAAGCGAGCTTCAAGAATTGGCTGTACCAGATCGCGCGGAACGCGATCCGCAACCATCGGCGGGCGGCGGGGTATCGACGGACCGTGGCTCTCTCGCCGCAGCTGCACGACAGCGAGGCGGGGCACGAGCCGGCGGAGAGCGTGGAAGAGGACGCATCGGTGGTGGCGTTGCTGCAACCGTTGCCGCCGCGGTATCGGCAGGTGCTCGAGCTGCGGTTCCTGTCCGGCTTGAGCATCGAGGAAACGGCTGCACGGATGGAGGTCACGGTTGCGAACGCCAAGGTGCTGCAGCATCGGGCGCTCAAACGAGCGGCCGGCGTGAAAGAGACCACTGCGCTTGATGCACGACGACGGCGTTGACGCCGCGCGCGAAGCGCTGAACGCGGCCGCGGACGCCCTGCTCGCCGGGGCGTCGCCGGACGCCGTCGCCGCGCGCCTGCCGGACGATCTTCGGCCGTTGATCGGCGCCGCCGATCGGCTCGTCCGCCACCGCTCGGCGGGCGACGCGCCGCTGCCCGGCTTCGTGCTCGGGTTGGGCGATCAGCTGCGCACGGACCTGCGAATCGCGCTCATGCAGCCCGCCGACGCGCCTGCGGACGCAGTGGCGCGCGCGGGTGTCCGCGCGGGTGTCACCGGGAGCGACCGGCGGCCGGTGCGGCGCGGCTGGCTCGTGATCGCGGTGGCCGGCATGCTGTTCGGGTTTGCGGCCGGGATCGTGGTGCGCTCGGGCGTCGCGCGGCCGGGCGACCCGTTGTACGGCGTGAAGCGCGGCGTCGAGCGCGTCCAGCTGGGAGCGGCCGATGACGCGATCGACCAGGTCGGCCTGCGTCTCGATCAGGCGTGGCGACGCCTGGGCGAACTGCAGTCGGTCGTCGAAGGCGGGCGGTGGACGGATGTGCAGTTCGCGCGGCTCGTCGAGGACCTGCTCGTGAGCTACGAAGGGGCTCTTGCGATGGCGGCCGACGTTGACGATGATGCGCGCGCGCTTCGTCGTGCTCGCGCGGACGCCGACGCGGCCGCGGGCGAGCTCGCCGGCTTGTCCGATGCGTTGAACCAGCCGATGCGCGACGTCGTCGCTGCCGCGGTCGGACGGTTGCGGCTGCGGATTGCCGCCGTGCCCATCCCGACGTCCGGCCCGGACGATCCGGCTCCACCGAGCGTCGCGCCGGGCGATGCGCCGATCGCGTTCGTTCCGCCGCCCCCCGCGGTCGCGCCGAGCCAGGAACCGCCGTCCCCGGTGCCGGCGCCGACGTCGCCGCCCGTTTCGCCGACGAGCCCGCCGACCGCCGAACCGACCGCGCCCCCGACGGACCCGCCGCCGTCGACCCCGCCTGCCGCCACCGCGTCGCCGCCGGCCACCCCGCCGTCGACCCCGCCCGCAGCCACCGCGTCGCCGCCGGCCACCCCGCCACCCGGCGCGACGCCCACCCGCTCCGCGCCGACGACCCCGCCC
>JBDTSC010000404.1:0-3586 GCA_039931375.1 Ardenticatenales bacterium | reverse complement strand
CGCAGCCCGGACGGCATGCTGGCGATGACGCTCGAGCCGCTGGACGTCGGGGCGCTGTTGGCGGAGGCGACGTCGCTGGGTTGAGGGCGATGCTGGGTTGAGGGCGATGCTGGGTTGAGGTTGGCTGTGGGGTGTGGGCGGGGGAGGGCGGGGGAGGGCGAAGCAATTTGCTTCGCCCCTACGGGGGTTCGACGTGGATCGTTACGCGCTCCAGCTCCGCGCCGACCGCCCGCAATCGCGCCTCCAGCGCCTCGGCCAACGCGTGGGCTGTCGCCAGGGGCAGGGACGGCGCGGCCTCGACGTGGACGGACAGGCGGATCCCGCCCGGCACGCGGACCACGCTGAGGTCGTGCGGGTGCGATAGGCCGGCGATGCCCGCGATCTGGTCGGCGACGAGCGACTCCCAGTCGCGGTCGCCGTCCGGCTCGGCGGCCAGGTCGGCGGCGGACGGGCGGGGCTCGAGGTGGGTGACGACGCGCACGGCCTCGGGCACTTCGCCGCGCACGGCGGACTCGACGGACGTGGCGATGTCGTGGGCTTCGGCCAGGCTCAGGTCGGGGTCCAGCTCCAGGTGCAGCCCGACCTCGGTGCGGCCGGCGGCATCCACGTGGACGTGGACGTCGTGCGCCTCCACCGGGAAGCCGTCCAGCGCCCGCCGGACGGCGGCCACGACGCCGTTGCCGGCCAGGTTCCAGTCCGGCTCGACGTGCACCACGATGTCGGCGGCGCCGGGAAAGCGCTGGGTGAGCGTGTCCTTGACGGCGTGCCCGATCGCGTGCGCCCGCCCGACCCCGAGGTGCGGGTCGACCTGCACGTGAAGATCGAGCGCGATCGCGTCCAGCGTCCCGCGGCTGCGGATCGCGTGCGTGCCGACCACCCCGGGCACCTGCAGCGTCGCGTCCGCCACGGCGTTCGGATCGAGGACGGCCGCGTCGGCCAACACCGACGTCGTCTCGCGGACGATCCGCCAGCCCGTCCAGGCGACGACGACGGCGATGCCGAGCGCGAGGAGCGGATCGACCCAGGCCAGCCCGGCCCGAACAGCGCCGAGGCCGATCACGATCGACAGCGACACCCATGCGTCCGCCTTGGTGTGGCCGGCGTCCGCCACGAGCAGCTCGCTGCCCAGCGCCCGCCCCCGCGCGCCCTCGTAGCGTCCGGTGATCCAGTTGATCGCGGCCGCCAGGAGCGGCGCGAGCAGCACGGGCCAGCTGATGTCGGCGGCCGCGAGCCGCGGCCGATCGGCCGCGGCGGTCGCGGCGGCGAAGCCCAGGTGCTGGAGCGCCTCGTTCGCCAGCCGCCAACACGTCAGGAAGAGCAGCGCGGCGATGACGACGCCGACGAGCGTCTCGTACTTGCGATGCCCGTACGGATGGTCCGCATCCGGCGGGCGGGCGGCGACGCGCGTCGCGGCCAAGCCCGCCACGTTCGCCAGCCCGTCGAACGCCGCGTCCACGCCGCCGGCCAGGAGGGCGAGGCTGCCCGAATACGCGCCGGCCCCCAGCTTCACCGCGGCCGCGAGCACGTTCAGCCCGAGCGTGACCAACAACACCCGTTGGATCTGCGCGGAGCGGCTGGGGATCTGCGCGGAGGGGCCAGGGATCTGCGCGGAGGGGCCGGGCTTCTGCGCGGAGCGGCCGGGCGGGTTCATGGGCGGATTCTACGCACGCTGTGGGCGGCGGGACAGCAAGGCGCAGCGCGGCGTCGAAAAGCGTCGGACGGGGCTCCCTATGCCCTGGCCGAGCCGATCATCGGCAGGTCGGCCCGCCGCTCCCAGATCACGTAGCAGCAGCAGACGAGCGTGATGACCGCCATCGCCGCCAGCTGCCCGTAGTCGCCGCCGAAGCCGAGCTTGGTCACGTGGGCGAACAAGGCGCCGACCATGAGCACGGCCCCGAGCACGGCGCCCCAGGCGTGCTTGCCGAGGTACGGCGCGGGCACGAGCAGCAGCACGACGGCGATCAGCTCGAGCACGCCCGTGCCGTATCGGCCCCACGGCTCGACGCCGAGCGTCGTGAAGAGCTTGACGGCGCTCGGATCGCTCGTGAACTTGAAGAACAGCGTCTGGCCCATCAGCACGGCCGCCACGATCTGGGCGGCCCACAGGACATAGCGTTTCATCGATCCCTCCTCGGGCACATGGGTCGGCATGGGTCGGCATGGGTCGGAGCGCGTACCGCTTTCCGTCGCGGAGCGGCCACGATACCATACACTAATCACCCGCTGCGCGGGCGCTGGTTCGGAGCGGAGGGTCACGCGTTGGGCGTGGCTTTTTGGGGTGTGCGGGGGAGAACATCAGTGGGGTGGATGGGATGGCACGTGAGGCGATCGACGGCTCGGGAAGCATGAACGACGATCGGACAGGGTCGGCGCCCGATGCGGCGATCACGCTGGTGCTCAGCGGCGCGCTCGTGCCGCCGGGCGCGGTCAGCGGCGACTGGACGGCCGGTGGCGCGACGCACATCGGGGGCGTGGACGACGCGCGCGTCGACATCGTCGTCGCGGGGAATCGAATCGCGGCGGTCGAGCCGCACCGCGCCGATCGACCGCTGGCGGCCGGGACGCGGGTGATCGATGCGCGCGGGACGGCGGCGCTGCCGGGGCTCGTGAACGCCCATACCCACAACGGCATGACGCTGATGCGCTCGTACGCGGACGACATGCCGCTCATGCCGTGGCTGCGCGAGAAGATCTGGCCGTTCGAGGCGCGGATGACGCCCGACGATGTGTATTGGGGCAACCGGCTGGGCTGCATCGAGATGATCCGCACCGGCACGACGTGTTTCAACGACATGTACTGGCACTTCACCCAGAGCGCCCGGGCCGTCCAGGACAGCGGCATGCGCGCCCAATTGGCGGTCGCGATGGCCGACTTCGGCGACGGCGCGCAGGCCGAGGTGCAGAAGGACGTCGCGCGCGACGTCCTGGAGGCACGCGACCGGTTCGGGCCGCGCGTGACGCTGGCCTTCGGGCCGCACGCGAACTACACCGTCTCCGGCCCGACGCTGCGCTGGCTGGCCGAGCAGGCCGCCGAGCACGGCGTCGCGGTCCACACCCACTTGTCGGAAACCGCCGGCGAGGTCGCCGACTGCCTGCGCGACACCGGCCTTCGGCCGCCGGCCTATCTGGACCACCTCGGCCTGCTCGGCCCGCGCACGTTCGCCGCGCACTGCGTGCACCTGGACGATGCCGAGGTCGCCCTGCTGGCCGAGCGCGGCGTGCACGCGCTGCACAACCCGCGGAGCAACATGAAGCTCGCCTCCGGCGGGCCGATGCGCTACCGGGACATGCGGGCGGCGGGGGTGAGCATCCTGGTCGGCACGGACAGCGTCGCCTCGAACAACAACCTGGACATGTTCCAGGAGCTGTATTTCGCGGCCCTGCTGGCCAAACACGCCTGCGCGGACCCGACCGTCCTGCCCGCCACCGAGGCGCTCGGCCTGGCCACGTCCGCCGCCGCCGACGCGCTGGGCATCGACGCCGGCCGCATCGCCGCGGGGCGCCTGGCCGATGTGATCCTCATCGACCTGGCCCATCCCCTCATGTTCCCCGGCCACGACGTCGCCGCCGATCTCGTGTACAGCGC
>JBDTSC010000403.1:0-3596 GCA_039931375.1 Ardenticatenales bacterium | reverse complement strand
CCCTCCGCCGGACGCCGGGTCGGAGGCGCTGGGGAACTTCTGGTTCACCAAGCGTCCGAACGAAACCACGCTTTTCGCGCCGTGGGCCAGGGCCGTCTCGGCGACAACCACCGCGTGGCTCGGATCACTCGCCGCCGCGAAGACGAAATGCCCGGCGTCGAGCGCCGCATGGTATGTCGTCTTCATCTGGTCTTCGAGGTCGCCCAAGAAGCTGTTCGTGCCGTCCAGAAACGTGAGGCCGTCCGTACCGTGGAGAACCTCGATGGCCGGGACGCCGGCGGCCTCGAGCGAGTCGATGAAGCCGACGAGGTCCGCGCGCGTGGCCAACACACCCGACACCTTGCCGGTTGGTGAGTGCGTGCTCACATGGTCGTGGGTAACGTAGGTCACGTCGATGGGACACCTCCAAACAAGCGGATCGATTGCGCCAATGGTAGGCTGCCCGCGGGCGCCCACCAATCCCTCTCTGTCGGCGACCGTTCCGGACGCCCGATCACCGCACCACAAACAGCAACGCCACCCCCGCCACCGCCGCCACCGTCCCGGCCACCGCCCGCCCCGTCACGTGTCGGCCACGCGCCGCCTCGATGGCCAGCACGAGGATCGGCGAGATCGCCATCACGGCCGACGCCAGCCCGACCGGCGCCTCGCGCACCGCGAACAAGGACAGCCACACGCCGATGAACGGCCCGCACACCGCCCCGGCGGCGATGAACGCCAACGCCCGCCGGTTGCGCCACGCGCGGGCGATGCGCCCGACGCGCCCCCGCACCGCCGCGAGCGCCCATAGAACCGCCGCCGCGACCAGCACGCGCGCCAGCGTCGCCGAGATCGCGGGGTACTCGCCGGCCATCCCGAGCTTGGAGGCGATCAGCCCGCCCGCCTGCCCGAGCGCCCCGACGAGCCCGAGCGCGACGCCGCGCACGTAGTGCCGCTGATCGGCGGCATCGCGCGCCACGGGCGCCCGCTCCGTGACGACGATGGCGACGCCGCCGACGGTCAGCCCGATCGCCGCGAGCTGGAGCAGCGTCAGCCGTTCGCCGAGCAGCACGAACGCCAGGAACGCGCCGATGATCGGCGCGAGCGCCATCAGCAACGACGACAGCCGCGGCCCGATCAGCACAAACGCTTCGAACAGCGCCACATCGCCGACGACGAGGCCGATGACGCCCGACAGGGCCAGCCACTTCCAGCGCACCAGCCCGGCGTCCAGCGGCACGGGCACGCCGCGCAGCGCCCAGTGCGCCGAGCCGAGCAGGACGATCGCGAACAGCAGCCGCGTCAGGTTGACGGCCTCGGACCCGACGCGCCGGCCGCTCGCGCTGAAGAACAGCGCCGTGCCCGTCCAGCCGATGGCCGTGCCCAGCGCCGCCAAGAGGCCGATCGTCCGCCCCGCGATCACCGGGGGGCGCCGCCCCGCTCCATCCGCTGCGCCAACCGCCGCGTCGCGGCCCGCGTGCTCGGGTCGAAGGACTCGAGCGCCTCGTCCTCCAGGCGGTCGAGCAGGCGGGCGGCCTTGTCGGGGTTGCTCCGTCGGACCGAGAAGTCGCCATCGTCGTACGTCACGAAGTCGCGGCTGGCGTTGATCGCCTCGGCGCGGACGATGTAGGCGACGGTCGCGTCCGTGACCTTGCGGCGCCGGCCCATCCGACGCTTGCGCACCGCCTCGACCGCCGCGCCCGCGTCGCTCAGCACGTCCGAACCGCCCAGCGCCAGCCACGCCCCGACGTCGCGCGTCAACAGCAGCTGCGCGTCGCGCTCCTCGTCCGGCGTGTGCGGGAAACTGATGCGGATCGCGACCGGGTCCGAGATCGTCACCGTGTCCGTGCCGCGCGTGGCGTCGGACAGGATCAGGACCGCGGTGATCTCGTAGCTGCCCGGCTCGGCAAAACTAAAGCCGGCCGACCCGAACGTGAGGTTGAGGTTCGCCGAGATCGACGCGCCGTCCGGCAGCTGGTCCAGCGCCGGGTCCGCCGCGTCCAGCTCGTAATCGCGCAGGACGATCGGCTGGAACGCCGCGGCGCCGCGCGGCGCGAACGATGCGGCGGGGCCTGTGGCGGCGCGTCGATCCGCGAACGTCGCCGGGTCGGGGAAGGCGTCCTGCGGCCCGCGATCGGCGCCGTCCAGGCGGCGGACGAAGATCTGGAGGTAGCCCGCCTTCGGGTCGATGTAGAACGACGGGATATCGCGCGGCGCCCCGCTCTCGTTGACCAGCGCCACGGTCAGGTACACCGGCTGGGCGTACGCGAACACCGTGCCCGCCGCCGGCGGCACCAACCGCAGCGCGAGGCCGCTGGACGGTTCGATCGGCTGGAACGGCAGCGCCGCGACGTCGGCCGGGCGCCAGTAGCGCACGCTGTGGAACGGCTGGCCGCCCGGCACGACGGACGGCCACGGGCCATGGTGCAGGAACGCCAGCTCGTCGTCGTCGAATGTCCAGTGGAAATCGTGCCAGAAGCGATCGCGCTGGTTGCCGCCCAGGTAGCGCCAGTCGTAGTTCATGAAGGAGGTCGAATCGACCCGCGCCACCTCGGCCTCGAACCGATGGGCCAGGTTCAGCGCGTGGCCGAGCTCGTGGACGACGGTCTGCACTGTCTTGCGCGCGACGCCGGCCGGATGGGTCGCGATCGGCGTCGTAAAGACGGCCGCGCCCTGCCGCGGCAGTCCGTTCGCGTCGCTGATGCCGGCGTCGAACATGATCCCGAAGACGCGCGGGTCGCGGCACGCCCCGAGCAGGAGCAGGTGCAGCTGCCAGTCGCGCTGGTTCGTCTGCGACGCCGCGAAGCTGGTCATCAGGCCGTGCAGCTGCGACTCGTCCCAGCCGCTCGCCGGCGTCGGGATCAGCCCCTGGCCGTCGCTGAGCACCGCCGCGATCCCGGCCGCCGCCAGCGCGGATTCCACGGACTCGGTCGGCCCGGCCGGATCGTTCCACACCGGCAGCGCGGGCACGCCGTTCTCCCGCACGACCTCGAGCCGGATCGTCCGCAGCGCCTCGCGCTGCCAGCGTGCCGCCGCCACGATCGAGCGGCCGCCGACCAGCGCCCCAAGCGACGTGTCGAGAAGCAGCGTCACGCTGGCCTCGGTCGCCGACGCCACGGCCAACTGTACGGTCCCTGTGGCCGTCCGCCCCGCCTCGTCCTGGCCGACGGCTGCGACGAGCGACTGGCCGGGCCGAATCGCGACGCCCGGTTCCGAGGCCACCGAGGCCTCGAACCGCCGCTCGCCCGCGGCCGTCGTCGGCGCGGTGAACAGATCCAGGCTCAACCGGCCGTTCGCCGCGTCGAGCCGAAGCTCGCCCTCCAGCCCCGGCGCGGACAGCGCCCACGCCCCGTCCCGCCCGACGATCCCCGGCGCCGCATCCGCGTCCAGCGGCCGCCGCCAACCGAGCACCTCGAGCCCCTGGCCGATCAGCGTCACGCCCCGCGCCAGCGCATCCAGCCGCGCCTGCTCGACGGCCGTCAGCGGCCGCCCGAGGGCGCGCAGGTGCTGGTGCTCGGCGAACAACTCGTCGCGCGCGGCGCCGATGCGGGACTCAGGGGGGAGGGGATCGGGAGGCATTGGGGGATTATAGGACGAAGCGCCGGCACTCAATGGGT
>JBDTSC010000402.1:0-3597 GCA_039931375.1 Ardenticatenales bacterium | reverse complement strand
GGCGCCTGCCACAATGGCGTCGCGGCCTCGAAGCGCAGCGACAGCCACAGCCCGCCGAGGACGACCGCGGCGATCGGTGCAGTTCGGGCGAGGCGCGCGCCCTGCCCCCGACGTAGATGCACTACGCGAACCGCGCCAACAAGATCCCCATCTCGTACAACAGATACATCGGTACCAGCACCATCAGCATCGTGAACGGGTCCGGCGTCGGGGTGAGAACGGCGGCGGCGACGGCCATGATGACGATGGCGTGGCGGCGGTAGCGGCCGAGCGTCTTCGTCGTCACGATCTTGAGCTTGGCCAGCAGGAGGACCAGCAGCGGCGTCTCGAAGGTCAGGCCGATGATCATGAGCAGGTTCGTGAAGAACGCGATGTAGAGGCTGAGCTGTGGGCGCGCGACGATCTTCATCGCCCCGTTCGTGACGCTGGCGGCGGCGCTGCCGTCCAGGAACTTGATCAGGAAGTTGATCGTCCGCGGGAAGACGATGTAGTAGCCGAACAGCAGGCCGCACACGAACAGGACGAACGCGCCGGGCAGGAAGATGTAGAGCCACTTCCGCTCGCTGGGCATGAGCGCCGGCATCACGAACGCCACCAGCTGGTACACCAGCATCGGCGTCGCGAAGCACACGCCCAGCATCAACGCCACCCGAAAGTACGTCGTGAATCCCTCGAGCGGCTGGACGACGATCATCTCGGGACAGGCGGTGCACATCGAGATCAGGCCGTTGATCACGGCCTTCGAAAAGCCGAGGCCGATGATCATGCCCACGAGCACCGACCCGACGGACCACATCAACCGGGTGCGCAGCTCGCGCAGATGGTCCATCAGCGGCATGGCGGTCAAGGGCGATGGGGTCGCGGCGGTCATGACGTCGCCTCCTCAATCTCGGCTTCGGCGGCCTCGTCGGCGCCGGAATTGTCGACACCGGCCTCGTCGACACCGGCCTCCCCGGCGCCGTTCATGTCAACCGCTGCGGCCGGCAGCGCTCCGTCCGTGTCCGACGCACCGGACGACGGCGACGACACCCCGCCGCCCATCGCCTCGATCGCGTGCGCCGCGGGGTCGACCTCTTGCGCGGCGGAGTCGTCGTTGTTCTTTGCACGATGCGGCGGCAGGATGGACGGCTCGCCCGCCGCCTGGCGCTGCGTGTCCTCCACCAACGCCCGCGTCTCGGCGCCGAAGCGCTGGACGTCCTCGGCGGCGGCGGTCAGCTCGTTCTTGGCGGCCTCGATCTCGCTGGCCGCCGCCTCGAACTCGCGCCGGATCTCGTTCGTGGCCAGCTCGGCGGCCGCGCGGAGCTGCTTGAAGAGCCGCATGCCCTCGACGATCACGACCGGGAGCTTCTCCGGCCCGAAGAGCAACAAGAACAGGACGGCGACGAAGACGAACTCCCAGCCGTTGATGTTGAACACATCGACCTCACCTTCGCCGGCAACGCGCCGTCAACGCGGCGCGACCGCGGTGGTCACCGCGCGCGCCAGGAGGAGAAACAGGAAGAACGACGTCGCCGAGAACATGACCGCCTCACGCCGGCTCCCGTCGCGTGGGGCGAACGTGTACACGAACGGCCACATCAGCGCCGCCAACACACCATATAGCACGTGAAGGTAGCGAACCGCGTCCCAGCCGCGTTGCAGGCTCAGTGCCAACCCGAGCGCCATCTGCGCCACGATCACGCCCTCGCCGATCACCAGCGCCCCCATGTAGCGCCCGTCGAGCCCGCGGTTGCGGACGACGAGCCACAGCGACCACAACCCCATCGCCGCCGTGTAGAACAGCGTCGTGCGCGACAACGTCGCGTGGAGCGCGGCGATGCTCATCGCCCGCCGCCCATCGCGCCGTCCGAGTCGCCGTCGCCCATCGCGCCCGCTGCACCCGCCGCACCCGCCGCAAGGGCCGCGTGGAACGCGATCGCGGTGTCGATGCCGCGGTCGTACTGCTCGAGCACGAAGCGCTCGTTCGGGGCGTGCAGGTTGTCGTCCGGCAGTCCGAAGCCCATCAGGACCGTGTCCAGGCCCAGGACGTCCGCCAGCAGCGCGACGACCGGGATCGACCCGCCCTCGCGCGTGTAATACGGCGCTTGGCCAAAGCCGATCTCGTACGCCGCCGCGGCCGCCCGCATCGCCGGGATCGTCCGATCCGCGATCGCGGGACGGGCGCCGTGCAGGTTGCGGACCGTGACGCGCACCCGCGGCGGCGCGACGGCCTTCACGTGCGCCGTGATCAAGCGGACGATCTCGTCGGGGTCCTGATCCGGCACGAGGCGCATGCTGACCTTGGCCAGCGCCTTGGCCGGCAGCACCGTCTTCGCGCCCGCCCCCGTCCAACCGCTGACCAGCCCGTTCACGTCCAACGTCGGCCGCGCGCCCAACCGCTCGACGACGCTGTAGCCGTCCTCGCCCCAGCCGCCCGCGTCGCCCGTCGCGCCCCCGAACGCGCCGACATCGAACGGCGCCCGCGCCAGCTCGGCGCGCTCGGCGGGCTCCAACGCGCGGACGCGGTCGTAGAAGCCGGGGATGAGGATGCGGCCCGTCTGCACGTCCAGCAGCTGGCTGACGATGTAGGCGAGCGCGTTCGCCGGGTTCGCCACCGCGCCGCCGAATTGGCCGGAGTGCAGATCCCGGTTCGGCCCCTCGACCTCGATCTCCACGTACGCCAGGCCGCGCAGGGCGTAGACGATGGACGGCGTCCCCGGGGCCAGGATCGCCGTGTCGCTCACGAGCGCGACATCGGCCTTCAGCTCGGCCGCGTGGGCGCGGACCCAGGCTTCCAGGTTCGGGCTGCCGATCTCCTCCTCGCCCTCGATGACCAGCTTCACGTTCACCGGCAGCCCGCCCGCCCGATCCCAGGCCGCGATCGCCTCGAGGTTCACCATGACCTGGCCCTTGTCGTCCGAGCTGCCGCGGGCGTACAGCGCGCCGTCGCGCACGGTCGGCTCGAACGGCGGCGTCTGCCACAGGTCGATCGGGTCGACCGGCTGGACATCGTAGTGGCCGTAGATCAGGACCGTCGGCTTGGCCGCGTCGACGATCCGCTCGCCGTACACGACCGGGTGCCGCGCCGTCTCATCGACCCGCACGCCCGTCAGCCCGGCCGCGCGCATCCGTGCCGCGACCCATTCGGCGGCCGCCCGCACATCGCTCGCATGCTCCGGCACGGTGCTGACGCGCTCGATCCGCAGCAGCTCGACCAGCCGGGCGTGCGCGCCCGCGCGGTCGGCGGCTGCGGCGGCGCGGGCGGCGGACAGGCGGGGGTCGGCGGCGAGCTGGGTGGGGTTGGGCATGGGGTGAGGCTCCGGGAGGGGTGGTTGGAGGACAAGTATAACGCGGGGGGGGCCCTCACCCTGCTCTCGCCCTGAACGGGCGAGAGCTGTCCCTCTCCCACGTCGTGGGCGAGGGACCCGTTGGCGGAGGCGGATGCGCAAGCCGAGGGTTTCGGTCGGATAACGCGCTGCGAGCGACGAGTCATCAGCGGACCGCGTCACGGGTCACGCCGCTGGCGTCCACCACACCACCGCACCGACGATCCCTTTGCTCCCGCACCCCGGCTTGCGCATGGTGACCCGCCAACGGGTCCTTCTCCCACGACGTGGG
>JBDTSC010000401.1:0-3612 GCA_039931375.1 Ardenticatenales bacterium | reverse complement strand
GCCCCGGCGCGCGTCGACCCGCCCGAATCGGGCGCCTGGGCCGCGTCTGCCCAGCCGAGCGCGGGCAACGTCGTCCCGGACATCGCCGCCACCGCCCGCTCGCTCGCGACGATGGACCCGACGACCGCTCCCCGCACGCGCAGCGCGACGTTGCCGTGCGCGCTCGACCCGTCGTGCGGGTTCGCGCTGGTCACGATGGCCGCCGGGCCGTCCGGCGTGTCGGCGACGACGACCTTGCGGTGGTTCGCCTTGAAGTTGAGCAGCTCGAGCCACGCCCGAGCCGTGACGTCCGGTCCCGCCGGCGCGAACGGGTTTGGCAGCCAGCCGCGGCCGCGCCGGCCGAACGGCTGCACGAACGCGCGCCACGGACCGCTCCACAACGGGTTGCTGTCCGGCAGCCGCGCCAGGTCGGTGACGATGACCAGCGCGCCGGCCGCGCGCAACGCGTCGAGGTCGGGCGACGGAACGCTGCCGTACACGGTGTTGATCGGGTCCGTGATCAACACGACATCGACGTCCGGCGCGGCGCGCTTTTTGGCGACGAGGTGCTCCGTCAACTGCTCGGTGACGGCGCGGGTGCGCTCGGGAATCGCCCCCTGCCAGCGGTTGTAGAGGAACATGTCGACCAAGACGCCCTGCTTCGCGCCGTCGATGAGCGCAAAGACGGCGTCGAAGATCCGTTGGTCGACCCGCCGGTCCCAGCCGATGGGCATCCGTCCGGCGGGCGCCGCCGGCGGCGGCAGCGGCACCCGCGGGGCCGCGTCGGCGGTTGACGCGTCCGGCGGGCCGATGCCGGTGACATCCGCGAGAAACGTGACCTCCTCCGCCGGCGACATCGCGCCGCGGACGCTCAACCCCGCCGGCAGCGGCCGCAGCGCGCCCTCGGCGCCGCGCGCGACGGCGTAGAGCGCGGCGCCGACCAACAGCCAACGGGCGACGCGGCGTGGCGCGCGTTCACCGCGGGCGCCGGCGGTTCGTCGGTCGGCGATCGGTGTCGTAGCGGTCCGTGGTGCGACGGGTGCGACGGGTGCAATGGGCACGGTGGGCGCCGTGGGCATCGTGAAGTGTTGGATCAGGGCGCGGCGCTAGCGGCCAGCGACCGAGCCGTCCGGCATCGGCTGCTTGCGCAGTGCGTCCAGCAGCGCCACCAGCGCCGCCGCCGGCTCGAGTGGCACGAGCTGCCGGCGCATCGTGCGGACCTGCTCCAGCATCTTGGCGTCGAAGAGCAGCTCTTCGCGCCGCGTGCCGCTGCGGCGGATGTCGACCGCCGGGAAGAGGCGCTGCTCGGAGAGCTTGCGGTCCAGGTGGACCTCCATGTTGCCCGTGCCCTTGAACTCCTCGTACACCAGATCGTCCAGGCGGCTGCCGGTGTCGACGAGGCACGTCGCCAGGATCGTCAGGCTGCCGCCGTCATCCGTGGCGCGGGCGGCGCCGAAGAACTTGCGCACCGGCTGCAGCGCGCCGGCGTCCATGCCGCCGGACAGCGTACGGCCGCCGCCGCCCTTGATGGACAGGTTGTATGCGCGCGCCAGGCGCGTCAGGCTGTCCATGAGGATGACGACGTGCTTGCCCTCCTCCATGAGCCGCTTGGCGTGCTCGACGCAGATCTCGGCGATGCGGCAGTGGTCTTCGGTCGGCAGGTCCATGTCCGCCGCCAGGACGGTGCACGTCGTGCTGCGCCGCATGTCCGTGACCTCTTCCGGCCGCTCGCCGACGAGGCAGATCAGCAGCGTCAGCTTCGGATCGTGCGACAGCCCGTTCGCGATGTCCTTCAGCAGCGTCGTCTTGCCCGCCTTGGGCGGCGCGACGATCAGCCCGCGCTGCCCGCGCCCGACCGGCGCCACCAGATCGAGCAGGCGCCCGGTCAGGTTGTCGGCGGTCGCGCCGACCAGGAGCGCCTTGTCGGGATGGACCGCCGTGAGCGTGTCGAAGTTCGGCCGCTGGGCCAGATCGACCGGATCGTGCCCGTTCACCTGGGCGATCTCGACCACCTGTGTCCCGCGCGCCAAGCCATCGATGAAGTCGCCGCTTCGCAGACCGAACTGACGAAGCATGCGCATCGGGACGACGGGATCGTTCCGTCCGGCCAAGCCGCCGGTCCGCACGATGCCGTTCCCGTTCTTGGAGAGCTCGATGTAGCCGACCACCTGCTGGCCGGCCGGCCGACGGGGATCGTCGCCGGCGGTCCGGTCCTCGTACGACACCCAGTCCGCGCCGGCGTGCCCGCCGGCCTCGAGGCCACCGGGCGCTGATGCGTCCCACGGCTCGTCGGCCTTGGGCGCGGCCGGCCGCTGCGGCGCCCGCTCGCGGTACGGCCCGTTCGTGCGCCCCCGCCCCTCGAAGCGCTGCCCGCGACCGCCATCCTGCCGCGCGCCGCCGTCCTGCCGCGCGCCGCCGTCCTGTCGCGCGCCGCCGTCCTGCCGCGCACCGCCGTCCTGCCGCGCGCCGGCGCGCCCGCCATCGTTGCGACCCCCGCCCCGGCTGGCGTCCCCGCCCCGGCCGCCGTCCTGGCGCTGACCGCTGTCCTGGCGCTGGCCACCGCCTGGCTGCTGGCCGCTCCGGCCGCCTGCGTATCGTCCGCCGCTCGCGGATCCACCGCCCGACGGAGAAGGGCCCGCCGAGCGCCGATCGTCGCGCGGTGCGCCGCTCCGGCCGTCTCCGCGCTGTGCGCCGCCCTGCGAACCGCCCTGCGAACCGCTTTGCGAACCGCCCTGCGAACCGCTTTGGCCCCCGTACCGGGACCCCTCGTCGCGTCGCCAGCCGCTCTCGCGCCCGTAGCCGCCTTGGCCGTCGCGCGGCCGCGGGTCACCGCCGTCGCGAACCTCACGACCGTCTCGCGGTCGGATCACGTCGCCGGCCGGTGGAACGGGGCCGCGGGCGTAGCCGCCGGGTTCGCGTGCCCCGTCACCCCGTCCGCGGCGGCGGCGGCGGCCGGTGCGATACGCGTCGCGCCGTCCGTCGCCGTCGTCCGGTCGTGCCCCTTGCGGCGCGGCCGCGCGGTCGTTCGTCTGGGGCGCGGCCGCGCGATCGTTCATCTGCGGCTCGGCTGTGCGGTCGTTCGTCGACGCGGGAGGCGGTGGTTGCGGCGCCTCGGCGGCGGGCTCGTGAGCGGTGGGCGCGGCCTTGGCGCGGGACCGACGTGCCGGCGGCGGTGCGTCCGACGCCATCGCGGGCGGCACGCTTGCGGCCGCCTTGCCTGCCGTCCCGGCCCTGGCGCGTGCGGGCGCGGCCGAGCTGGCGCGTCGCGGTGCGTCCGCATCCGAGGTTGGTTCGGCATGTCCTGGCGGCGTCGCCGTCGACTCGGAAGCGGCCGCCTTCGGGGCCGCCGTTCGTCGGGCTGGCTTCGGGGACGCCTTGGGGGCCGGTTCGGCCGCCGTGTCGGCCGCGTCGACGGCCTTGGCTCGGCTGCGTCGCACGCTCGGTGCGGCCGGTGCCGCCTCGGCGGCTGGCGGCTCGGGCGGCGATCCGGCCGCCGCCGGCACGCTTCGCCGACGGGGCGCCTTTGCGGCGTCGGGGGGCGGTGCGCCGTCGGAGGCCGCCGCGGCGGCGGTCCGCCGACGGGGGCGCGGGGCTTCGTCCGCGTCAGATGTCGAGGTCATATTCCCTCATTCT
>JBDTSC010000400.1:0-3614 GCA_039931375.1 Ardenticatenales bacterium | reverse complement strand
GCGTCGCCCACCGCGACCTCGCCGCCCTCGATCACGTAGCAGTCCAAGGCCAGCTTGCCGTCGAAGCGCTCGCGTATGCCGCGCAGGATCGACGGATCCCGCGCCTGCGTGTCCGGGTCGTACGACGTCATGACGCACCGCATCCGCAGGTCCTGCACGCCGATCCAAACGTCGCCGACCCGCAAGCGCAGCCCCGGCCATTCGCGTTCCGCCAGCCCTTCCACGCCGCCGATCACAAGGTTCGCCCGCAGCCGCCGTCCGTCCTGCCCGAACGCCGCGATCGCCCCGTCCGTGGCGACGAGCAGCGGCAGCACGTCGAACCGCTCCGGGCCGTCGAACCGCACGAGCCGCGCGCCCGGCCCGGCGATCGACGCGATGTCGGCGTTGACCGCCTGCCCGTCCCACGGCCTGCCGTCGACGAGCACGTCGCCGCCCGTACCGATCGACCCCTTGTGCCCGAGGAGCCGCGGGTGCGAGCGCGAGGTCACGACCCGCCCGCGCCCGTCCTCGACGTGCACGATCCGATCCCCCGCGATGCCCAGCGGGCCGATCCGCGCCCGCGCCAGCCGCTCGCCGCCCATCGTCTTGACGGGGTATCGCCACAGTTCCGCGACATGCATCGCCACGCTTCACTCCGGATCGGTGCGCGCCGCGGGGTGTGGCGCCTCACGTTGTCGGCGGGGGAGGGCGGGGCGTTACGGTTGGAGGATGTAGGCGGCGCGGAACCATGCAACGCACTCGCGCGGGTGCGGCCCGATGCCGACCGTGTCGCCGGTGTGCACGGTGAGGTCGACGCCGAGGCGGTCGATGGCGGCGAGGGCGGCTTGGAGGGCGGGGAGGGGCATCCCCCACGTGCCGAATGCGCCCATCTCATCACGGACAATTGGGCAATTCCGCGTCGAGTGAATTGTTCGACAGACCGGAAATCCTCATTCCACCCGAAATCACTACAACGCCACTTCAATCGTCGATGTTCGGAATCAGCGCCGCCTGCACCATCCACAGCCGCGCCCCGAGCTCCGCCGCGATCGCTGGCGGCGAGGCGAGCGGCGCCCAGCGGAGCGCGAACGTGACGGGGGGGCCGCCGTCGGAGCGGTCGGACTCGACGTGGTGCCAGCGGTCGGGGACCGCATGACTGCCGCTGGCCATGATGTCGACGTCGACATCGCGGTCGACGTTCGCTACGGCGACGACGTCCGCAGCACCGTCGATCGTCGCGTGAAAGAAGTGCCGCCGCGCGATCGCCTCGACGCCGTACGGTCGCAGGTCGACGTCCTCCGTGCCCAGGGCGGCGACGAGTCGGATGCCCGCCAGGCCCGTCTCCTCGAACGCCTCCCGCAGCGCCGCGTCGGCGACGTCCTCGCCCGCCTCGACCGTGCCGGCGGGCACCTGCGTGCCGGCCTCGGGCGTGTCGACGTGGTCGAAGACGACGAGGTGCGGGCTGCCGGTCGCGGGATCGGTGCGGGTGAGGTAGACGACGGCTTTGTGGATGATCGGCAGCGTCGCGCCGCCCATATCCGGGGCGTCGGGCCGACCGCCGAAGATGCCGCGGTCGATGCCGACGTCCGTGCCGCCGCGATGGACCTCGCTCACCCCACCACCGCCACGCCTTCGCGCTGCAGCCGTTCGCGCAACCGCCCCGCCTCCTCCACCGCCCCCGCATCCCGCTCCACTTGCCACAACCGCACCTGCAAAAGCTCCCGCTCCCCCGCCTCCAACGCCCCCGGCCGATCGACCACCACCCCGATCGCCGCCTTGAAGTCGCGCCCCCAATCGGGCCGCCGCCCGTCCACGTCGTCGAAGCCATATTCCTTGGCCAGCGTCCACGACGCATACAGGCCGCCCGACCGCGCGCCGACGCCCGCGTCCGCGGCCAGCGCGGCGACGGCGCGGCCGACGAAGTTGGGCGTCTCGGAGAACGCGAAAAACGGGTCCGCCGCCACGGCGTCGCGCCAGTTGCTCTCGGCGACGCCGAAGTGGTCGAGGACCGCCTCGGAGCGCAGGAAGCCGGGCGTGACGCACAGCGCCGTGACACCGGTGCCGGCCAGGTCCTGGGCCATGTCGTACGCCAAACGGATCGTGGCCAGCTTGGCCAGGTCGTAGAACAGCGTCCCGCGGTAGCCCGTGAAGTCGCCGTCCGTCACCTCGACGATCAACCCATGGCCGCGCTCCACCATCAGCGGCGCGCCGTGGCGGGCGGTGATCACGTGCGTCCAAACCGCGGTGTCGAGCAGCCGGCGGCCCTTGTCCAGGTCGAGCCGCCAGAACGGCGTGCCCCACTCGGTGAGCGGGTCGCCGCCCCAGATGTCGTTCACCAGCACGTCCAGCCGGCCGTGGTCGGCCTTCACCCGCTCGAACAGGGCGATCACCTCCGCCTCGACCCCGTGGTCGACGCGAACCGCGATCCCGCGGCCGCCCGCCGCGTCGACCAGGGCCGCTGTTTCCTCGATCGTCTCGGCCCGCCCGTCGCGAACGGCGCTCAATGCGAGCCCGGCGCGCGTGCTGCGCCCCGTGCAGTACACCGTCGCCCCCGCCTCGCCGAGCATCCGCGCGATCCCGCGCCCCGCCCCGCGCGTCGCGCCGGCGACCACGGCGACGCGACCGGCGAGCGGGCGGGCGGGACCCGTGGCGGCCGTTACATCCATCCGTACATCACCCATGCCAGCACCCCTCCCGCCGCCAGCGCCAGCGCGTTCACCGTGTCGTTGGTCATGAACCGCCAGCCGCGGACGCGCTCGAGCGGCACGCCGTCCGGCCCGACCGAGCGCTCCGTCTCCGCCCCTTGGCCCGCGTCCAGTTCGTGCCGTGGGCGATACACGCCCTGCACGGTGGCCCCGAGCAGGCTGTCGATGGTGGCGCCGGCCAGACCGGCCAACGCCGTGATCGGCAGCAGCGGCAGTCCGCCGGCGTCGAACAGTCCGAGGCCGCCGAACGTCACGACGTCGCGCAAGCTGAAGAGCACCGCCGCCGCGAGCCCGATCGTGGCGGCGCCGACGACGGCGGCAACGGTGCCCAGGACGGTCACCGCGCCGGACGTGCCCGGACGGACGATGCGGCCAGTCGTGACGAGCCGCGGCGGAGCCTCGGAGAGCAGACCGACCTCGGTGGCCCATGTGTCGCCGGTCGCGACGGCCAGCGCGCCGGCGTACGCGGCGAACGCGTTCGCGTTCGGGAAGGCGTCCGGAAAACGCCAATGGGCGATCGCCACCAACGCCGGCAGCCCGCCGTTCGCCAGCACCTGCCCGAGGTCGCGCCGGCCGCCTTTGGCGAACGCTCGACCTGCGTCCGCCTTATCGTCCGCGCGCCAGCGGGTGATCGCGCTCGAGCTCGCGAAGAACAGGAGCAGCAGAAGCGCCCACTCCCACCCGCCCAGCCCAAAGACGATCGCGCCGATGACCGTCGCCCCCACCGCGCCGCCGACCGTCAGGTGCGCCAGCCGATAGGCGCTGAACGCCGCAGCCGCCGCCAGCAAGGCGCCGATGCCGAGGTCGATGGCCAGTGGGCTGATGGCCAAAGGGCTCATGGCAGGCGCTCCTATCGCTGCGTGCAACCACCGTCGCCAAACGAACGCGGGGGCCGCCCAAAGGCGACCCCCGCAATTCTACCGACGTTTC
>JBDTSC010000399.1:0-3622 GCA_039931375.1 Ardenticatenales bacterium | reverse complement strand
CCGGCCGCCCGCCCCTGGTCCTCGAGCGCGCGCACGTGGCCGCCGGCGCGTCGGGCCGCAACGGCGGGTTGCTGCTGCCGGGGACAGCCGAAATCTATCCGTCCCTCGTCGCCCGCCACGGCCGCGAAGCCGCCCGGGCGCTCTGGGCGTGGGCCGTCGCCGGCGCCGCCGACGTCGTCGCGACGATCGACCGCTATGGCATCGCGTGCGACTGGCGGCCCGAGGGCGCGCTGCACGCCGCGGTGAGCCAGGCGGAGGCGGCGCACCTGCGCGATGGCGCCGCGCTGCTGGCCGCCGACGGGTTCCCCGGGGCGTGGCTCGGCGCGGACGACGTCGCCGCATGGCTGGACGTTCCCCTTCCGGGCGACGTCGAGGGCGCGCTGCACCTGCCCGACGGCGGCGCGTTCCACTCGGGCCGTCTCGTCGCGGGCCTCGCCGCGGCCGCGGTTTCGCGCGGCGCCGCGTTCGTCGAGGGCGTCGACGTGCGCGGGATCATCCGAGCGAACGGCCCCATCGTCGTCCACACGGACCGCGGCGCCATCGCCGCCGAGGTCGTCATCGTCGCCACGAACGCCTGGCTGCCCGAGCTGCTGCCGGATCTCGGCGACCTCATCGTCCCGGTGCGCGGCCAAGTGCTGTCGACCGCGCCACTGCCGACGCGCGTCATCCGCGGCGCGTGGAGCCTAAACGATGGGTATGAGTACCTCCAGCAGCTCTCCGACGGCCGGATCGTCTTCGGCGGGATGCGGCCCGCCGCACCGGATCGCGAGGTCGGCCCGGCCTACCTGGCCGCCGACGTCAACACCGCCATCCACGCCGATCTCGACGCCTGGCTTGCCGCCCGTTTCCCGTCCCTCCCGCTCTCCGTCGAGCGCCGCTGGGCCGGGCCGATGGGCTGGACGGCGGATCGGCTACCCCTCGTCGGTCCCATCCCCGCCCCATCGGACGTCGCCGCCGACGTCGCCACCGATCCCGCGACCGCCCGCCTGTGGGTCGCCGGCGCGTACAGCGGCCACGGCGTGCCCGTGGCGCCGGCTGCGGCGCGGCTCGTGGCGGCGGCGCTGACGGGTCACGCCGATCGACGGACGGCGGCCGTCGGGGCGCTCGTGTCACCGGGGCGTGGGCTCGCGAGCATCGCCGAGGTGGACCGGCCGTAATGAGGGCAGGCGCCCCCATCGCTCACCCCACCCCCCTCCGCACCCCCACCATCTCCACCGCCGCCAACGCCGCCTCCGCCCCCTTGTTCCCATGCTTGATCCCGCACCGCGCGAGCGCCTGCTCCGCCGTGTCGACCGTCAGGATCGCGTTCGCCACCGGCACGCCCGTGGCCAGCGCCACCTGCGCCGCGCCGTTCGTGGCGGCGGCGGAGATATGCGTGTAGTGGTCGGTATCGCCCCGGATCACGGCGCCGATGCAGACGATCGCGTCCCAGCGACCGCTTTCCGCCAGCCATTTCGCCGCCACGGGCAGCTCCCACGCGCCGGGCACCCACACCGTCGTCACGTCGCCGTCCGCCACGCCGACACGGCGGAGCGCGTCGACGGCGCCGCGCAGCAGCTCGCGCGTGATCAGCTCGTTGAACCGCGCCGCGACCAGGGCGACGCGTACGCCCTTGCCGTCGGGGGAGACGTCGATCACGCCGTCACCGCGGCCGCCGCCGTGCCCACACCGGACGTCGAGGTCACCTGCGTCGTGGACGACAGCGCCGCGTTCGAACGGCTCGATCCGAGAAGCGTGAGGCCGGGCCGGCCGCCGGTGGACGCCGACGTCGACGTTGACGTGGCGAGGGCGCCGATCAGACCGTCCGCGTCGTGCGCCTCGCGCCAACGGATCAGGTCCGCGATGGCCAGTACGCCGAGGCCATGCGTGCGGGCGAACGCGGCCAGTTCGGGGCCGCGGGCCATCCGGCCGTCGTCGGCCAGGATCTCGCAGACCACGCCCGCCGGCACGTGCCCGGCCAACCGCGCCAGGTCGACCGCCGCCTCGGTGTGGCCAGGGCGGACCAGAACGCCGCCGTCGGCAGCTTTGAGCGGGAAGATGTGGCCGGGCCGCAGGAGATCGTCCGGTCGCGTCGCCGGGTCGATCAGGACGCGGATCGTGTTCGCCCGCTCGAAGGCGGCGATGCCCGTCGTCGTCCCTTCGCGGGCGTCCACGGGCACGGTGAACGCCGTACCCGTCGGCGTCGTGTTGTGCTCGACCATCAAGGGCAGGTCGAGCTCGGCCAGCCGCGCGGCCATCATCGGCGCGCAGACCAGGCCGCGGGCATGCGTGACCATGAAGTTGATGTTCGCCGCGGTGACGCACGCCGCGGCGAAGATCACGTCGCCCTCGTTCTCGCGGTGCGGATCGTCGACGACCACCAACGGCCGGCCGGCGCGGATCTCCGCGATCGCCTCGTCCACGGAAAGAACGTTCATCTCGATCCCTCCCTCTCGCTTTGATTGGTTGGCATGGTGCTGGCCAAGCCAGCGTCGGATGCTTCGTCCCCCGCCCGCCCGACGCCGAGCAGTCGCTCGACGTAGCGGCCGAGAATGTCGCTCTCAAGATTCACGGCCGTCCCGACGGCGTACCCGCCGGCGACCGTCGCGGACAGCGTGTGTGGAATGTACGCGATCGAAAACGTGTCGTCGTCGACATCGACCACCGTCAAGCTGGCCCCGTCGACGGCGATGAACCCTTTGGCGACGGCGTAGCGCAGCACGTCGGCCGGGGCCGCGACGCGCACCCGCCGCGCCCCGCCGCCCTCATCCGTGACCGCCACGACCCGGCCCACCCCCTCGACATGCCCTTGGACGATGTGCCCGCCCAGCCGCGTGCTCGGCGTCACCGACCGTTCGAGGTTCACCATACCGCCGACCCCAAGCGTGCCGAGCGTCGTCTTGGCCAGCGTCTCCGGCACGAGCTCGACGGTGAACGCGCCGGCCCCGAGCGAGTCGACCGCCACCGCCGTCAAGCACGCCCCGTCCACGCTGACGCTGTCACCGATCGCGATGCCGTCCGTTATCGCGGGCGCCCCAATTTCGAGGATCCGCACCGCGTCGCGCGCTCGTACGGCGAGGACGCGGCCTAGGGTTTCGACGATGCCGGTAAACATCGGTCAGGCCTCCATTGGTGGCGTGGGGATGCCGACAGCGGGCGCCGCAAGCAGCGCCGCCGTGCGGTTGTCGTCGCGCGGTGCGGCGGACCACATGGGCGTGCCCCGAATGACGATGTCGTCACCCGCGGCGACCACGTTCACGTCCGCCAACCGCATCGCCTCCGCCATTCGCGCCACGCCACGCCCCCCGACCGGCCCCGGCGCGCCCGCCCCGCCGACGATCACCGGCGCGACGACGGCCCACACCGCGTCGATCGCCCGCGCCTCGACGAAGCTGCCGTGCACCGCGGCGCCGCCCTCGACCAGGACGTGGAGCAAACCGCGCCGGCCCAGCACGTCCAGGAGCGCGCCGACATCGACATGCCCGTCGCGATCCTCAACGACCTCGACGACGTCGACGCCGCGTGCGCGCAGCTCGTCCACACGCTGCGTGGGCATCGCCACCGTCGCAACCAGCGTCGGCGCGACGGCGACGTCGAACACGCGCACCGAGAGCGGTACGCGCCCGCGGCTGTCCAGGACGAC
>JBDTSC010000398.1:0-3662 GCA_039931375.1 Ardenticatenales bacterium | reverse complement strand
TTTGACAATAGCTCGAACCACGCCTCGGTTTGGTACAGGACGAACCATGAGCCCACGAGGAAAACGGTGCCAACTACGAACACTACGGATGCTGCTTGGCGCGAGAGCCGCGGCGTTCGAGCCGTCGATACGCTCACGATGTGCTCCTCGTTCTGGGTGCGCCAATCTAGCGCCTACGGGCCGTACCGCCCTAAGCGAACAGAAGTCGCCCCTTCGGCGCCGGTATCGCGCGGCCCAGCTCATGCGCCGTTTCGATCCATTCCTGAACGACTGTCTCTACGTTGCCAAGCGCCTCCTGGTAGGTCACGCCGTCGGCAGCGCAGCCAGGAAGCTCTGGGACTTCGGCGATATAGGACCGGTCGTCATCGCTCCAATAGATGATGACCTCGTACTTCCATTCACCCTGCACGTTCGTCTCCTGACAACTTGTATCTCACGATGACGCCGCGAACCTGCTTGACTTGGTAGGGCTTGGCCAGAGCACCCTTCGGTTGCAGGTTGAGGATCTCAGCCACGCCGTCTTTGCTGAAGATGAAGTGTTCGCCGCGGACCCGCTCGGCGAAGCCGAGGCCGAGCAATAGGAGGCGCAGGTCTCCAAAGGCGATGTTAGCGTCTGACGCACCGTGCAGCACTCGATCGAGGAGGTCCCGATGTCTGGCCACTTGCCTAGCTCCGTCGTTCGCCACCGACCGGGACGGCGAAGCGCTCCGCACGAGTACGGCGGATCATAGGCAGACAGTGGCCCGCCGCCAAGTGGCGGGCGGTGCACGTATGTTCCGTGCGAACATCGACCGGACATCGCTCACTCAGGCGCCGCAGCTGCTGTCCTCGCGAGCTATCGTCAAGAGTTGTGGACGGGCGGCCTGAGGCGGGAGGCAGACTGGCCGGGTGAAAGCAAGCGGCATACGCTTCCTGGTCAGTAAGGGCGCGTCTGTCAACGGCAAACACGCCGACATGGCCAAGTGGGTCTGTCGGGGTGAGGCCAAGGCCGGCACGACCCGGTTCATCCGCATCGCGACGATCCACGTGCTTCGCCCGGGGCCAAGGGTGACGCTGGCGATGGTGCTCGTCAAGCCGGGCATGTCCAACGCCGCAGTGATCACCGGCCTGGTTCATCCCGTTCGCATGGCCCGGGTCCGCCTCAGCCGGCTCTGGCTTGATCGCGGGTTCGCCTCTGTTGATGTTGTCCAGCGGCTTCAAGATCTGCGACTGTCGGCCGTGACTCGGGCCGCTTCGTCCCCGTCCAGATGGCCGTCGTCCGCCCTCTCCTTGGTCGCGACCGGTTCACGCGTGGCGACTGAGAGTTCTTCCGCCGAGAGAGTGCGGTTGATCACAGTGATGTCGGCGTAGATCACAGTGATCTTGGCGCAGATCACAGTGATATCGGCGCAGATCACAGTGATTCCGTGGCGAGACACGGTAGGTTCGTGCCCGGATGCGCAGAAGCGGCTCGACGGTCCGTGGCGGGCGCATCCCCCAAGTGGTCAGAGCGCCCCCGCCCCCGCCGCCCTCCCGCCCGTGGCGCATCGCGTTCCGATTCGGGACGGGCTACCATACGGCTACCATGACTTGGTGCACCCGGACCGTTCCATGCATGGACACGGTGAGCACCCGCAGGATCTGAAAGTAGGCTGACATGCTGGCAAACGCAACGCTCGCCGCGTTCGTAGCGACGACCAACCCGGCCCGCGCGCTGGCGTTCTACCGGGACACGCTCGGCCTTCCGCTGCTGCGCGACGACGGCTTCGCGCTCGTGTTCGACGCCAACGGCACGCCGCTGCGGGTCCAGAAGGTCGAGGCGGTCCAGCCGCCGCCGTTCACGGTGCTCGGCTGGGACGTCCTGGACATCGAGGCGGCCGTGCGCGGTCTGGTGGCAAAGGGCGTGGCGTTCGAGCGCTACACGTTCGTGGAGCAGGACGACCTCGGCGCGTGGTCAGCGCCCGATGGGACGCGGGTGGCGTGGTTCAAGGACCCGGACGGCAACCTTCTTTCCGTGACCCAACACGCCGCGGCCTGATCCAAGGGCCAGTGGCCGATGTCGGTGGCAACGCCTCCGGACGACCGCACCTCGGAGACGGTATCGCCCGACAGCGCGGACGACATCGACGCGGATGACGCCCCCGACGCGGATGAGGCCGCCAACTCGGATGAGGCCGCCGACGCCGCCGACGCATACGCGCGGGCCGAGGGGGCGCAGCTTGGTGCTGACGCGACAGCGATGACGCGACCGCGACCTTCCGACGACAAGCCCAGGGCGCGCGCTCCCCTTCTACCGTGACACGCTCGGCCCTCCGCCCCGCCTCGCCATCACCGCTGCCCCGCCATCACCCCCGCCCCGCCATCACGGCCGCCCCCAGCGCCAACACCCCCGCCCCCACGACAAACGGCGTCCCCAGCCCGAACGTCACCAGCGCCGCGCTCACGATCGGTCCGACGATCCCCGTCGCGTACAGCGGCAGGTACACCAGGTTGATCGTCGCGGCCCGCCGCTTGGCCGGAACTTCGGTGGCGATCATGCCGAAGACCATCGCGCTGACCGCCGCCTGGAACGCAGCCAAGCCGAGGGCCAGCACCGCCAGCCGCGGTACCGTCGTGGCGAACGGCATCAGCCCCAGGGAGGCGCCGCTGCCCAACAGCGCCACGATCAGGACGGGCCGGAAGCCGATCCGATCGCCCAATACGCCGCCGATCGGCGACACCAGCGCCCCCGCCAGCGCCGCCGTGCCCACCACCAGCGCGATCGCGCTCGCCAGACCGGGTCCCGCGTCCGGGCCGAAGCCGGAGCCGGGCCCGACCAGCCGCTCCACGAGCACCGGGATGTACGGCCGCGTCATCTGCGTCGCTATGACCGCCACACCAAAGAGCGCGAAGATCGCGCGCGTCGTCGGCTCGGCGAACACGTGGCGGATCGCGTCCATCGCCAAGCGCAGCGTCGAGCCGGTCGGGACGACGGCCGGGCGGATCTCGCGCGAGCCGAGCACCAACACCGCGGCCGCGCCCAGCGACAGGACGGACGATGTGCCGAACATGAACGACATCGACATGTGCCGCGCGTCGATCAGCCAGCCGCCAAACGCCGGCCCCGCCGCGAAGCCCACCGCGCCGCTCGCCCCGAAGATCGCGATCGCCGTCCCGAGGCGCTTGTGGGGCGTCGCGTCGCGGATCGCCGCCAGCATCACGCCCGTGTTGCCCAGCTGCAGGCCGATGAGGAGCATGCTGACCGCCAGCTGCGTGGGCGTCCGGCTGAGCGCGATCGCCGCGAACACGACGGCCTCGACCAGAGCGCTGCGGACGATGACCACCTTGCGGCTGTACTTGTCCGCCCACACCCCCCACAGCGGCACGAGCGGCATGCCCACGATGAAGATCAGCGCGCCGAACAGCCCGACGAACCGCAGCCGCTCCGCCTCGGCGACGCCCATCCCCTTGAGGTAGGACGGCAGGAACGCGAGGACCTGACTGAAGCACGCCGCTTCGATGAACGATGTGAGCCAGTAGACGCCGAGGAGCTGGCGCCAGTCATCGCGGGGGATGTCGTTCACGGGGGGGAGGGGCGGCGGGAGGATGGGGGGTCCTGGGGGGAATCGTAGGCGGGGGGACGGTCGGCGGGGGGACGGTCGATGGCGGGACGGTCGATGGCGGAACGGGGTTGGGTGCCCAGC
>JBDTSC010000397.1:0-3665 GCA_039931375.1 Ardenticatenales bacterium | reverse complement strand
CTCGCCGTCGCACCACGGCGAGATCCCGCCAGCATCCTGGATACAAGGACCGGGTCCATGATACAAGACCGATCCAGGCAGCATGGCCGGATACTGGGATCGACCGGTACTTCCGATTGGGGGGGTCCAGGGGGGGTGAAATCCCTCCCTGGCCGGGGTGCAGGGGCCAGGTGGCCCCTGCTTAATGCACGAACTCAGGCGCCCCGCCTCCCGCGCCCCGGCCCTGCGGCTCTGCACCCCCTCAACTCCACCCGCCCCACGCCGTCCCCCACGCTGCCCCAGCCATCGCTTGAATCCGCGCGACGTTCGCCCCCGTGCCCACCCCCCAACCGTCGCCGCCCCATGACGCCTGGCCGCGCGGATCACGGACGGCCACGGCCCACCCGCCGGTATCGACGTCAGCGCCAGCATCCGACGCTCCCTCGCGTGCCGCATCCACCCCGTCCCGCCGCACGTACACCTGCCCACCGAGGACGTCGACCACGACAACGGCGCGACCGATCGCGCTCGTCGCGGCCGACACGGCGCCCGGCCGCATCGCGTGACGGATCACCGAAGCTCGCGTCGATGCCGCCGCCGCGATCGCGGCCGCCCAGACGTCCACGCCGCCGAGGTCGTCTGGCGCATGCGCAACGCGGTGGATGCCGCCGAGCGCGCCGCGAATCGCCCGCATCGCGGCTGTCACCGCATCGACATCCGCCTCGACATCCGCCGCGTGTCCCTCCAGCGTGGCGATGACGGACCACACGGCGCCGTCCGTCGCGCCTCCGAGGTCCGGACGGACGGCCAAGGCGACGGGCGAAGGGATGACGAGGACAGCGGACAGGCCGAGGCCGGCCGCGCGAACCGCCAGCGCAGCGGCCAACGCCGCCTGAGCGTCGTGGGCGCCGACGAGCAGCGATGTCCGGCACGGCGGCGCCGGCACGAGCCGTAGGCTGACGGCGTCGATCCGCCCCATCGCCCCGCCCGCGCCGACGAACAGCCGCCCGATCGCGTACCCGGCTACGTGCTTACGGACGGCGCGCCCGGTGCGGATCGTGCGGCCGTTCGGCAGCGTGGCGGTGACGGTCAGGAGCGCGTCGCCGATCCCGCCGTAGTGCGTCCGCCACGGCGCCTCGAGGCGCTGGCCGATCACCTCGCGCAGCGTCGCGTCCGGCCAGGGCGAGGCGAGCGGCAGCAGGCGGCCGGCGGCGTGGGCGGCGGCGTGGGCGTCGGCCAATGTGGCGTCGGCCGGGGCGGTGAGGACGAGGTCGTCCGCCGCGACCGTCAGTGCGGTGGCGGCGACGTCAGGCGTCTCGCTCGGCGGAGCGCCGTCGCGCGGCCATGGGGCGCCCGGATCGTCGGGCGCCGGCAGGACCTTGCCCGGGTTGAGCGTTCCGCGCGGGTCCAGGGCGTCCTTGACGGCGCGCATGGCGTCCAGCGTCGGCCGATCGTACAGCCACGGCAGGTAGGCGCGCTTGGCCGATCCGACGCCGTGCTCGCCGCTGACGGTGCCGCCGGCGGCGACGGCGGCGGCGGCGATCTCGGCGACGCAGGCCGCGACAGCGCGCGCGTCGGCGGGGTCGTGCGGGTGGAACGGGATCAGCGGGTGGAGGTTGCCGTCGCCGGCGTGCGCCACGAGGCCGTAGGCCCGGCCGCGCGCGGCGCAGATCGCTCGGACGGCGTCGATCATCGCCGGCAGGCGGCTGGGCGGGACGGCGACGTCCGCGGTGTGGTAGGCGCCGGTTGGGCGGAGAACCGCCGTGCCGGCGCTGCGGCGGCCCGCCCACAGGGACGCCCGCTCGGCATCGTCGGCCGCGATCCGGCAGCGGCCGCCGGCCTCCCGCACAGCGGCGGCGACGGCGGCGAGCTGCGGCGCGATGGACGCGGGATGGCCGTCCACCTCGACCAGGAGAACGGCGTCGGCGTCCGGCGCCGGAGCACGGGACGCGCATTGGGGATCGTCAGCGATGGGCCCACTCGGGCCATCGTCGAGGTGGCCGGCGCCTGTGCCGCCCACCTCTGACCCACGGTCGGCGGCGATGATCGCCAGCATCGCCCGATCCATCAGCTCGAGGGCGGCCGGCACGAGGCCGCGGGCGACGATCGCGGCGACGGCGGCGCCGGCCGCGACGACATCGTCGAACGACGCGAGGAGCGTGCCGCCGGCGGTCGGGCGCGGAAGCAGGCGCAGCATGAGCTCGGTGACGATCGCGAGCGTCCCCTCGCTGCCGACGAGCAGGCCGATGACGTCCGGCCCCGGCGGATCGAGGGCGCGGCCGCCGAGGCGCAGCGTCGAGCCATCGGCCAGGACGGCCGTGAGACCCTGCACGTAGGCGGCCGTCACGCCGTACTTCAGGCAGCGCGGCCCGCCGGCGTTCGTGGCCGCGTTGCCGCCGACGGTGCTCATGCGCCAGCTGGCGGGATCCGGCGGGTACATCAGGCCGTGCGCCGCCGCCGCCTCGTCGACGTGGGCCGTGATGGCGCCCGGGCCGCACACGGCGACGCGGTCGAGCGGGTGGACTGCGATCGCGTCGAGGTGGTCCAGCGCCAGGACGATGGAGCCCACGCCGGATGCCGCGACGGACGCGTCGCCAGAGGTGGCGCCGGATGCCCCGCCCGGCACCGCGCCGCCCGACAAGCCCGTGCCCGCGCCGCGCGCGACGACGCTCACGCCCGCTTCGCGCGCCCAGCGGACGGCCGCGACGACGTCGGCGGTCGAGGTCGGGCGGACGACGGCGAGCGGGTAGGCGCGATCGAGGCCGGCATCGTGCGAGGCGGCGGCGATGTCGGCGCTGGCCGTCGAGACCGCGCCGGGGCCGAGGCGGTCGGCCAGGTCGGCGAGGGCCGCGACGGCGATGGACGACGCCCGCGTCTCGTCGCCACGGCGCGGCTCGTGCGGTGGGTGGGCGCCGGGGCGGCCGTTCGGATCGTCCATATCCGGTATAGTACCGCGCCATGCCAACCGCCCCTGCCTCAAGGCCCAACGACGGGTCCGCCCGCGCCGCCGACGCCCGCGCCGCCGACGCCCGCACCGTTGACGTTGCCGCCGACGCCGCGTCCACCGAGGTGGTAACGAGCCGCCGCAATCCGGCCGTCGTCGAGGCGCGCAAGCTGGACGGGCGCAAGCACCGGCGGGCGCAGGGTCGGTTCCTGGTCGAGGGACTGCAGCTCATCCGGATGGCGCTCGAAGCCGGTCACCGCCCGCTGGACGCGTTCTTCGCGCCGTCGGTCCTCGCCGGATCGTCGACGCCCGCGTCCGCCCTCGAACTGCCCGAACGCTTGGCGGACGCCGGCGCGCGGCTGCACGCGGTGTCCGCGGACGTGCTGTCCTCGCTGTGCGAGCGCGACGATTTGCAGGGGGTGGTGGCGACGTTCGCGACGTTCGGGGCGACGATCGGAACGGCGTTGGGCGAGGCGATCGGCGAGGCGATCGGCGCGGCGGAACCGGGCGATCCGAGCGGCGGCGGGGCAGCGTTCGCCGAGGCGATCGCGCGCCGCCAGAGCGAGGGCCACGTGCCGCGGCCGGGATCGCCGGGCCTCGTCCTCGTCCTCGACCGCCTCCAGGACCCCGGCAACCTCGGGACGCTCGTGCGCACCGCGGACGCCGTCGGCGCGGACGGCGTCGTGCTGGTCGAGCCGTGCGTGGACGCCTTCGATCCCCGCGCCGTGCGCGGCACGATGGG
>JBDTSC010000396.1:0-3706 GCA_039931375.1 Ardenticatenales bacterium | reverse complement strand
GTCCACGATACAAGACCGATCCAGGCAGCATGGCCGGATGCTGGGATCGACCGGTTCTTCCGATTGGGGGGGTCCAGGGGGGGTGAAATCCCTCCCTGGCCGGGGTGCAGGGGCCAGGTGGCCCCTGCTTAATGCACGAACTCAGGCGCCCCGCCACCCCCGCCGAGGCCCTGCGGCTCTGCACGCCCCGCCGAGGCCCTGCGGCTCCGCACGCCCCGCCCCTGCGGCTCTACTTGCCCCCAGCAATGCGGCTCTGCCCCAAGATCACACCACTCGACCCTCGTCCCCGCCAATGCCTAGGTACCAGTACTAACTACCCCACTATCTACGTTTGATGCCACCGCCCTGACAGGGCATCAGCCCGCCGATCGCGAAAGGTCAGGCGCCGCGGTCGGCGGAAGGACGGCAAGCCGTGTCGGCGCGGCGTGAGCAGCGGCGGGCGCCTGCACCTCCAGTACCGCCCAGGCGGTGGCCACCGCATCCAGCTCGACGAGCGCCTCGGCTCGAGCAGCGGCACTGTCGTCGGCTCGAGCAGCGGCACTGTCGTCGGCTAGAGCAGCGGCACTCTCGTCCGCGTCCGCCCGGCGAAGGGCCAGGAGCGCGTTGTGCTCGCGGTGGAACTGGCCGTGGAGGGCGCGGTAGAACGGCGTCGTGAACGTGCCGGCGAAGAGCATCGCCAGGTCCGTGCTGTCGCGCCAATGGGCGTGGGCCGCGACCTGGTCCGCCACGCGCTGGTGGAAGGGCGTACCCGGCAGAGGGTAGCTGACCGAAACACCGATCGCGTCCGGCACCACGTCGCGGACGAGGGCGGCGGTGGCCAGAATGTCCGACCAGCCTTCGCCGGGGTAGCCGAGCTGCAGGAAGAAGCCGACGCGGATGCCCCGGCCGCGCAGCCGCTCGACCGCCGGGCGGACGTCGGCGACCCGGATGCCCTTGTCCATCGCGTCCAGGATCGCCTGCGACCCGCTCTCGACCCCCAGCCAGACCTCGACGCAACCGGCGCGGGCCAGCCCGTCCGCGGCCTCGGGGCTGATCAGATCTACGCGGCTCTGGATCGTGAACGGCGTCGACGCGCCGCGCTCGGCGACCGCCGCGCCAAAGGCGGCGGTCCACGATGGGCGCAGGCCGAAAATGTCGTCGGCGAACCAGACGTGGTCGGGCGCGTGGTCCCGCTTGAGGGCGGCCAGCTCGTCCGCGACGGCCTCGGGGCTGCGCATCGCGTAGCGCTGGCCCCAGATCGGCTTGGCGCACCAGTTACAGTGGAACGGGCAGCCGCGCGTGCTGACGGCGTTCAAAGACCAGGGTTGGCCGGCGGCCCGCCATACGGCGCGGTACGCGTCCAGATCGAGCAGGTCGCGCGCCGGCGGCGGAAAGCGATCCGGCGTGCGTTCCGTCGGCCGCGACGGCGTGCGGACGATGCCGCCGTCCGGGCTGGGCACGACGAGGCCGGGGATGTTCAGGAGCGATGGGAGCACCGCACCGCTGGCGTCGCCGTCGCCGGGCACACCCAACAGCGCCGCGACCGCCTCGACGACCGTCCAGTCCGCCTCGCCAACGGCGACGGCGCACGCCCCGGCCGCGAGAAACGCCTCCGGCGCATCGCTCGCGTCCGAGCCGGCCACGACGACCGGCAGGCCGCGCGACGCCGCGTCCGCCACCATCGCCAGCGCGGCGTCGCGCATCACGGCCAGGCACATCTTGGAGTAGAAGTTGAAGCTGTCCTCAAACAACACGACAGCGCGCGGGCGATGGGCATCGAGGGCGGCCGTGAAGGCCTCCGGACCG
Source organism: Ardenticatenales bacterium (assembly GCA_039931375.1). GTDB lineage: Bacteria > Chloroflexota > Anaerolineae > Epilineales > Epilineaceae > Avedoeria. The sequence continues at coordinate 1,921 of JBDTSC010000396.1, read as the reverse complement.
GGCGCGAGCATCGCGTCGAACAAGGCCACGCGCCAGCCGGCCGCCCGCACCGCCGCGGCGGCGTACAGCGTGCCGAGCGGCGGATACGGGCGGCGCAGCGACGCCTGCTTCGGGTCGAGCGCCATGAACAGCGCGTGGCCGAACAGCACGTCCGTTCGAGTGTCGGGCGATGCGTTCAATGCGACGGGCATGTCGTCATCCAACGCGCATGGTTCGCCACGCGCGCGCCGCGCTACAGACCGTTCCGCGCGTCGGCGGACTTGAGCGCGTTCGGCAGGAAGATACGGCCGCCGCTCGATGGCGTCGATTCCGTCGGCACGGCCGTCGGAACGGCGGTCGTGGCCGTCGAGGTCGTCGCGGTCGGGACGGCCGTCGTCGGCTCCGCGCCCGGCTCAAGGGCCAGCGCGATCGCATCCGAGAGGTACGCCACGCCATCGCCCTGCAGCCGCAAGCCGCCATAGACGATCACCCGTCGGCGCGCCCCGTCCCACACCGCGCTATGCCCGCTGCGGGGCGACGGCGCCGCGCCCGCCGGCGTGAGCGCGCGCCACGAGGGCGCGGCCGGATCCGTGTAGTCGAGCGCCCAAATGTCAGCGAGCTCGCCCTGTCCGGGAGCGTAGCCGCCGATCAGGACGGCCACGCCGCTGTTGCCGAGGAACGTCAGCGTCGCGCCGCTGCGGGCCAGCGGACCGTCGCCCGCGAGAGCCGTGGCATCCGTCCACGCGTCGGCGTTGTCCACGGCGGCGAGGTCCGCCCGCCAGAGTTTGGCCGTCGGGACAGCGTCGGGACCCTGCCCGCCGAACGCCACGAGGTCACCCGAGCGCGGATCGCGATCCGCGGCCTGGAACATCAGCTGGAACGGCAACGAAGGCAAGGCGCGCCACTCCGCTGTCTCGACGTGCCCGACGTCGAGCGCCCATGTGGCCGTGACCACGTCGCCCGCCCCTTCGAACTCGCCGCCCGCCGCGATGACCCGATGCCGCGCGGCATCGAACGCCAGCAGCCCGCTCCCGTATGGCAGCGGCTGCGCCCCCGCGACCTTACGCCAGCCCACGCCGCCGTCGCCCGCGGGCCAGCGCGCGGCATACGTCGTGCCCGCGAGGCAGTGGCACAACGTGAGCGACTGCGTCTCGGCCGCGTCGTCCGCGGAGATCCGGACCGTGCGGGCGCTCAACAGCCCGCGGCCGATCAGGGCCGACTGCGGCCGATCGCCCGTCTCCGCCCGGTTGGCCCAGGTCGGCTGCGCGCCGTCAAGGCGAAGGGCCCGAACGCTGTCCGGTGGCTGGAAGTCGGCGCGCTCGCCGCCGATGAGCGTCATCGAGTCCGCGGCGAGGATCGCGGCGTGGCCGCCCAGGGGCGCGTCGCCGGGCAGCGGCTGCCAGGTCAGGCTGGCCAGCGGATCGACTTGCGCCTGCGCGCGGCCTTCGGTGTTGCCGAAAGTGGCCAGCGAGACGAGCGCGGCGCCGCCGATGGCGGCGATGGATGCGAGCACGAGCGGGACGCGACGGGCGACAGGCGCCCGCAGCGTAAAGTGCGGATCGGTCACGAATGGCCTCCGGACGTGTGGGGTGTCGGCCGCGGGGCACATCGCGCGGCACGGCGGGCCGTGGCGCGTCGGGAGCGGCGGATGGCCGGAATTGTAGGCGACGCGCCGTCGACGCCGCAAGGCGACGACGGTGGTCCCGTTCGCCGTCGCTTGCCCTCGTCCCCGGCGCCCACGCCTCCCGCCATGCCCTAACCCGCGCCCACCATTGACGCCGGCCGCGCGCGCCGTACAATCCGCCCCGGATTCGCCCCGGGCACACGGGGGTCGGCCGCGCGGTAGGCACACGCGGTCGTCCGGACCACTCCGCGAGGGGGTGGAGCGAACGGTCGACGCGACCCGAACGGGCGGCCGACCGCGAACACCGTGTCGATGGGC
>JBDTSC010000395.1:0-3709 GCA_039931375.1 Ardenticatenales bacterium | reverse complement strand
AGGAGGCAGGGCGACACCCTCTCACCGTCACCCCGTCACCGACACCCCGTCACCGCCGCCACCTGCGCGTAGATCGCCGCCAGATCCGCCGCTGTCGGCGCCGTGAAGAGCCGATCCGGGCCGGCGATCTGCGCGAGCAGCGCGCGGTCCGCGTCCGGGCCGAGGGCGATCGCGTAGACGATCGTGCCGTTCGTGCGCAGCGCGGCGGCGGCGGCGAGGACGGGCGGCAGCGGGCCGGACTGGCCGCCGTCCGTTAGCAAGACGACGATCGCGCGCCGGTTGGGGTCTGAGCGCGTCGGGGCCAGCGCGGCGTCGGCGGCCTCGAGCGCACGGTCGATGCGGGTGCCGTTGCCGATCGTCAGGCCGTCGATCGCGGCCTCCAGGATCGTCCGATCGCCCGTCAGGCCGGTCGTGGCGCGCGGCAGCTCGTCGAACGCCAGGACCAGGGCGTGGTCGCGCGGCAGGTCGAGCAGGCGGACGAACGTCTTGGCGGCGGTCTGCGCCTGGGCCAGCTTGTCGCCCGTCATGGAGCTGGACGTGTCGATCAGCATGACGACGTCCGCTGGCTTGGGCGCCGGCAGGCACGCCGTGCGCCACAGGGCCGGCAGGTAGGCGCGGAACGGCTCGGGCGTCGCGGTCGGCGTAGTGGTCGGGGTGGCGGTCGGCAGCGCGACCTCGATCTCGACCGTCGGGAACGCGTACGCGTGCGGCGTCCCGAGCGCGTCCGTCCAGCGGGCGACGGCGGCGCGGCTGACGGCGTAGCGGCCGACGGCTTGCGGCCGGATCAGGTAGCCGCCCGCGAACCCCGTGTCCGGCAGGATCGCCCGGCTCCACGATAGGCCGTCGGACCGCTCGAGGGCCGGCGGTTGGGCGGAGATGGGCACGAGGGCGATCGAGGACGTCAGGTCGTCGTCGATCGTCAGGTTGGCGACGAGGCCGGTCGTGCCGACGCGCCGCACGATCTGGGCGTAGATCGGCACGAGGTCGCCGGGCGAGGGCGAGAGGAAGACGTGCTCGGGGTCGGTGGCCAGCGCTTCGAGCGACGCGCGGTCCGCGCTCTCGCCCAACCCGACGGCATAGAGCTGGACGCCCCACCCTTTGAGCCAGGCGGCCGTCGCGACGGGATCTTCATCGCCGATCGTGTCATGGCCGTCCGTCAGGACGATGATCACGGGTTGCGCGTCCGGACGGCGGCGCGCCTCCAGGTGCCGCCCCGCCGCCAGCAGCGCGGCGCCCAGGTTCGTCTCGCCGCCGGCCGTCAGGCGCAGGACGGCGTTGCTGACGAAGGCCGGATCGGGACCGAGCGCCGCCTCCAACCGCACATCCGACCCGAACGAGACGAGCCCGATCTGATGGACGCGCACGTCCAACTGGGCGATGAACTCAAGCGCCGCCGCCTTGGCCGCCGCGAGCCCATCGCCGCCCATCGAGGTCGAGCGGTCGATGACCAGCATGACGTCCGCGCCCACGAGCCGCGGCTGGCCCGGGCAGTCGACGGCCAGACTCAGCGTCACGGCCGCCGTCTCGCCGAGCAGGATGCGGTTCGGGCCGACAGCCTTGTCGCCCATGACCCGGCAGGCGCCGACACCCGGCGTCGGACGCGGCGTGGCGTTGGGGTCGGGCGTCGGCGTCTCGCGCGGCGCCGGGCGGAAGACGTGCACCGCCTGCCGCGCGGCGTCGGCGATTAGGATCGCGCCATCGTTCGCAAACAGAATGTCCTCGCCGCTGACCGCCTCGCCGGACGCAAGGCGCGGCGTGAACGCGTCGACGACGTTGCCGCCGCCCGCGTCGTGCACCTCGACGCTGCCGTCGGTGAGGAGCGCCGCCACGACGGCCAGCCCGTCCGCCGTCGTGCCCGCCGCCAACCGTCGCGGGCCGGCCAGCACGCCCGACTGCCACACGGCGGCGGGCACGCCATCGCCCGGCCGGTAGCGCTCGATCACTCCGCCCAAGGTGTCGGCGCTGAAGACATCGGCGGTGCCGTCCGCTGCGGCGGCGAGGTCGAAGGGCCACAGGCCGATCGCGCCGGCCTTGGCCAGATCGTCCGCGCGGCCGTCGTCCACGCCCAGCGTAGCCAGGCGGTGCGTGGCGGGCCGGGTGACCCACAGCCTGCGCTCGCCGAGCGCCAACCGCCCGCCGAGCGGGCAGGCGCAGTCCGCGGACCACGGGTCCGTGTAGCGCGCGACGTCGGCCGTGACGACGACGCGGCGGAGGCGTTCATCGGCCGTGCTCAGGTAGAAGGCGGCGGCGGGCATCCCGGCCGGCTCGGCCGTGAAGTCAGTGACGTCATAGGGCAGGATCGTCTCGCGGACGGGCGATCCGGCCGCCGCACCGCTCGCGGCCAGTGCGAGGATACGCGATCCGGCCCCGTCCAGGACGGCGACGGTGTCCGCCGCGCCGGGCGCGAGGGCCAGCGCCGTGGACGCGCTGACGAGGTTCGCGCGGTTCTGCGCCGCGCGCCGCCCGAACGGGGCGGCCGGTCGGCCCATGCCCAGGCTGAAGCGATGGCCGCCGGCAGCGTCCCAACGCTCGACGGACAGGCGCTCGACGCCGCGCGTGTAGGCCATGCCGTCCGCGCCGACGGCCAGCGACCACCGGAAGGCGTCGTCGCCCGGCGCGCCGCCGTAGGCGGCCGGCGCCATCCAGCGCCCGACCTCATGGCCGTCAGGCGCGATGGCGATCACCACGAGTCCGATGCGGTCCCGCGCGACGCCGCGGGCCAACACGTACGCGACGACGGGGCCGACGGGGACCGCGGGGCCACCGGAGCCATCGCCCATTGCGGCCGGCGGCGGCACAAGCGGCAGCAGCGGCCCGGCGGCGACGGCCAACGGCACGACGTCCGTCATCGACGCGGTGGCGCGCACGCCGCGGGCGATGTCCGACAGGACGACGCGCTGCTGGAGGGGTTCGATGGCCGCCAGAAGCGTGCGCGACAGGACGGCCATCCGCATCGGCCGGCCGTCGTTGGCGAGCGAGCGGAGCGGGCCGCGCACCAGCGCGCCGCTCGCGCGGTCGTAGACGGACGCCTCGCCGTTGTAGAACACGGTCGGGCCGATGCCGTCGGCGCTGCGGCTCAGATCGACCGCCAGCAGGTCCTCCTGGCCGCGGAGCAGCCGCTCGTTCACCGGATCGCTCCAGCGCTGGACTCCGTCCGGCTGCCACGCCTCGACGCGCGGGCCCGCCACGGTGGCCACCAGGACCAGCACGACGCCCGACGGGTCGTCCCACGCGAGGGCCATCGGCATCCCGTCGATCGGCCAGCCGCCGATCGGCGCGCCGGCGGCGTCAAATACGGCGACGCGGCGGGTCCGACCGTCGGCGACGTAGAGCCGGCCGGTGGGATCGAGGGCGAGGGACAGCGGGAGGGCGGGCGGCGGCGGGAGGGGCCACGAGGCGGCGTGGCGCCAGGTGGTGTTGGGCGCCTGGGCCGACGCGCGGCCGGCGGAGTCGCCCGAGAGGCGGCCGCCGGGTACGAGGGCCAGCGCGGTTAGCGCAGCTAGTGCGAGCGCCAGCGTCGAGGCGAGGGCGGCCGCGACTAGCATCGCCGAGGCGGCTGACCGGCTGGGCCGCGCGGCGCGCGGCGGGGACGGCAAGGGCGGCGGGGAGATGGCCGGTGACGGCTGGATCGACATGTTCATCCCCCACGGCGATGGCGCGCGCGACGCGGGTAAGAAGGCGCGACGGGAGCGGAAGGATAGCAGGGTCG
>JBDTSC010000394.1:0-3723 GCA_039931375.1 Ardenticatenales bacterium | reverse complement strand
CGGATCCACCTGCTCGATCCACGCGCGGATCCCGCCCCGCACGTTGCGCACCTTGCCGAACCCGGCGGTGCGCAGGAACTGGCACGCCTCGGCGCTGCGGCCGCCCATCAGGCAGTGGACGATAATCTCGTCCGCCGTGTCCAGCTCGTGGACGCGGGCCGGCAGGTCACGCAGCGGGATCAGGCGGGCGTTCGGGATGCGGTTGATCTCGTGCTCGTGCGGCTCGCGCACGTCGACGAGGACGAACCGCTCGCCGCGTTGCATCTTGGCGGCCAGCTCGGCGGGCTCGATCTCGTCGTCGAACAGGGCGTGGTTCACGCCGTGGCCGGGCACGCCGCAGAACTCGTAGTAGTCCACCAGCTCGTGGATCGTCGGATCGTCCCCGCAGACAGGGCAGCGCGGATCGCGCCGGATCGCGATCTCGCGAAAGCGCATGGCCAGCGCGTCGTACAGCAGCAGCCGGCCGGAGAGGGACTCGCCGCGCCCGAGGATCAGCTTGACCGCTTCGGTGGCCTGGATCAATCCGATCACGCCCGGCAGGACGCCCAGCACGCCGCCTTCCGCGCAGCTCGGGACGGCGCCGGGCGGCGGCGGCTCGGGGAACAGGCAGCGGTAGCACGGCCCGTCGCCGTGCGAGAACACGGTTGCCTGGCCATCGAAGCGGTAGATCGAGCCGTAGACGTTCGGCTTGCCCAGGAGCACGCACGCATCGTTCACCAGGTACCGCGTCGGAAAGTTGTCCGTGCCGTCGATGACGATGTCGTAGTCCCGCAGGATGTCCAGAGCGTTCGCACTGGACAGCAGCGTCTCGTATCCGACCACCGTGACGTGCGGGTTGATCGCATGCACGGCCTCCGTCGCGCTGGCCAGCTTGCTGCGCCCGATATCGTCCGTGCCGTGGATCACCTGCCGTTGCAGGTTCGTGACGTCCACGACATCGCTCTCGACGATGCCGATCGTCCCGACCCCCGCGGCCGCCAGGTACATCGCCAACGGCGAGCCGAGGCCGCCCGCGCCGACGAGCAGCACCTTGGCCCGCTTGAGGGCGATCTGCCCGTCCAGCGCGACCTCGGGCATGATCAGGTGCCGGCTGTAGCGCAGGATCTCGTCGTGCGAGAGTTCGGCGGCCGGCTCAGCCGTCGTCGTTGGGACTCCGTTGCTTTGATCGTGGTGTGCGGTCATCGTCGCGACCCTTGTGCTCGGGCGATCGTGTCGCCGTGCGGCCGATGGCTCGGCCGGTCGATCCGCCATGGACGGACGCCAAGTCTAGCCTGTGTGCCGGCGTCGGCACGATCACGACGGCCCGCCCACCCTGCTATACTCCCCGCGCAGTCGTTTCGCTGCCCCCTGCCGGTCCCGCGCGGCCCAACCGCGCGCGGGGAGCGGGTCCGCCCGCCCAGGGGAAGCCGGTGCAAGTCCGGCGCTGACGCGCAACGGTAACCGCACGCCCAAGTCGACGGAGTCGACGCGCACCGCGGAAGCCCGATCGCCTACCGGCAGTGGTTCGTCCGATGGTGGGCCCCCGCGTCCGGGGCACCGGACGTGACCGCGCCCATCGCGCTCGCGCCCCTCCCGACGCCGCCCGCCCCGTCGCGTCGTACGGAGGGTTCCTGTGCACACGTTTCGGCTGCGACGATCCGCTCGTCGTCCCATGCTCGCCGTCGCCATCGCGCTGGCGTCGATCACGCTCGGCGCCGCCGTCCGGCGCGCTCCATCGCTCAGCCACGCTCAGCCCGCTTCCCCGCCCGCCACCGCCGACGTCGTCATCGACTACGACGACGGCCGCGTCGCGATCGCCCGCGCCCCGATCGGCGCCGGCCTCACGGGCGAGGCGCTCCTGCGCGGCGCCGGGTTCGATGCGCGGATCGACGGGGGCGCCGTCTGCCGCATCGCCGGCGTCGGCTGCCCGTCGGGCGAATGCTTCTGCGGCAACACCTACTGGGCCTACTACGGCCAAACGCCTGACGGCCGGTGGGCCTACGCGACAACCGGCCCGTCCCAGCGCACCCTCGCCGCCGGCGACGTCGACGCCTGGGTCTGGCGCGGCGCGCGGGCCCCGATCACGGCGACGGCCCAGCAACGGGCCGTGTGGCTCGGCGCACGCTGGCTGCGCGAACAACAGGCGCCCAACGGCGACTACGCATCGCCTGGGCTGGCCGTCGAGGCGATCCTGGCGGCGCGGGCCGCGGGAGAAGATCCCACACAGTGGACGATGGGCGGGCGCAGCGTCGTGGGCTACCTCGTGAAGAACCTCGACGCCTACAGCCAGGAGAGCGCCGCCCAAGCTGGCAAGGGCCTCGTCGGCGTCGCCGCGGCGGGGCAAAACATCGACGACGTTGGCGGATTCCATCCCGTCGACAACCTCGCGCGATACTACGATCCGGCGACCGGTCGCTATGGCCCTTCAACCTGGGAGCAGTCCTGGGCGATGCTCGGCGTCGCCGCCGCCACCAACGGCCAGCCGCAGGAAACGCGGGCGCGATCGGCCCTCATCGACGGCGCCGCGCCGAGCGGCGGCTGGAGCTCGATGCTGAGCGATCCGAATGCCGAGATCGACTCGACCGGCCTGGCGATCCAAGCCCTCGTCGCCGCCGGCGAACCGATCACCTCGACCGCCATCACCGCGGCCATCGCCTACCTCGACGACGCGCAGCGTGTCGACGGCGGCTGGGGCCACGATGCCGGCCACGAGACGTCCAACGCGAACAGCACCGCGTACGCGCTGCAGGCGTTGTACGCGGTCGGCGAAGCGCCTCGGGGGCCGCGATGGACGTCGTCGGATGGTCAGACGGGCATCGACTACCTGATGGCCCTGCAACGCGCGGATGGCGCGGTCGAGTCCGACGCGAGCGGAACGGGCAACCCGCTGATCGCGTCGGGGCAGGCAGTACCGGCGCTGAGCGGGCGGTCGCTGATCGTGCCGGGTGGTAGGGCGGTCGGCGCCAATCGGGCCATGGACTGGCTTGTTCAGCAGCGGAGCGCCGATGGCGGCTTCGCCGGCGGCGCCGCCAATCCCGGCGCGACGATCGACGCGCTGTTGGCGGTGAGTACGAGTGGCACGTGGCAGGATGGGCCGGGCCTCGGGGGCCAGGCGATGGTCCGCGACTACTTAGCCGCCCAGGCCGCCAACTACGCCGCAGTTGGTCCGAGCGCCGCCGGCAAGCTCTTGGCCGCCATCTCGACCCTGCGCGCGATCCCGGATAGGTTCCACATCCCCGCCGCAGACCCGCACGACTTCGGCGGCATCGACGTCGTCGCCGCCCTCATGGCCAGCTACGATCCCGCGACGGGGGCATTTGGCGCCGGCGGCACATGGGATCAAGCCTGGCCGATCCTCGGTTTGAAGGCGATCAACAGCGATGTGCCGGTGAGCGCCGTCCTCGCGCTCCGCGAAGCCGCGTCGCCAGCGGGCGGCTGGGGGTTCGACGCCAGGGCCGCCGAACCGGACGCCGACTCGACCGGCCTCGCCCTGCAGGCTCTCGGCGCGATGCGCCAGACCGCCGACAACTCGACCGTCGCTGCCGGGATCGCCTTCCTGCGTCGCACGCAGAACGCCACCGGCGGCTGGCCCGGCTACGGCCCGTCGGACGGCGCGAGCATCGACACGACCGCCGCGGCCGTCCTGGGTCTCGTCGCCGTCGGCCAACGCGTCGACCGCACCGGCTGGTATCGCCCGAGCGCCGCTCACCCGCTCGGCCTCGGTCCGCTGGACGCCCTCGTCGA
>JBDTSC010000393.1:0-3725 GCA_039931375.1 Ardenticatenales bacterium | reverse complement strand
TACATCAACGACGACCCGGCCCGGCTGCAGCGCGCGACCGGCACCGCGATCGACCCGAACAGCTTCGGCGGCCTGCTGGCGGTGCTCGGCGCGCTGCTGGCGCCGCAGATCGTCAGCCGTCGGCCCGTCGTGCCGCGCTGGCTGGCCGTGGCGATGGTCGGCGTGATGGGCGTCGCCGTCCTGGCGACGGTGTCGCGCGGGTCGATGCTGGCGTTCGGCGTCGGGCTCATCGTGGTCGGGCTGGCGCGGGATCGGCGGCTGCTGTTCGGCGCGCTGTTGGCCGGGGCGCTGCTGCTGGCCGTGGCGCGTTTCACGCCGTGGACGAGCGCGTACGTCGGCAACCTGACGGACGGGTTTCTGGCCCAGGACCGCTCGACACAGATGCGCCTGGGGGAGTACAAGGACGCGCTGCGGCTGATCGACCGCTACCCGCTGCTGGGCGTCGGCTTTGGGGGCGTCCGGGACATCGACCTCTACCGCGGCGTGTCCAGCCTGTACCTGATCATCGCCGAGACGATGGGCCTCGTCGGCCTGGCGGCGTTCGTCCTCTTCCTGGCCGCCGCCGCGCTCCGCCTCCTCCTGGCGTGGCGGACGATGCCGCCCGACGGGCTGCGCGCCGTCGTCCTGGGCTGCCTGGCCGCGCTCGCGGCCGCGTCCGTCGGCGGCGTATTCGATCACTACTTCTTCACGTACCCGCACGCGTTCGCCCTGCTCTGGCTGATCCTCGGGCTCGGGATGGGGGCGATCCGGCTGTCCGAGCAGGAGGCCGCGGCGTGAGCGCTCCCCCGCCGGCGGGTTCCGAGACGACCATCGAGGCGATGACCGAGGCGCAACCGACGATGAACGCCTCGACGCCGACGTCGTCCAACGCGCCGCTGGTCCGCGCCGCCCGCGCCCACCCGCTCCTGGCGTTCTTCGCGCTGGCCTACGCCGGCTCGTGGACGGCGATCGCGCCGGTGTTGCTCAGCCGTACCGGACTCGGCGTGTTCGACTACGCGCTGCCCGGCGCCGTCGGGCTCGCGCTCTACCTTGTCGTCGCGCCGATGGCCGGGCCGGGGCTGGCCGCGTTCGCGGTGACGTACTCCTGCGAAGGCCGCGACGGCGTGCGCCGCCTGCTCGGGCGATGCCTCCAGTGGCGAGTGCCACCGTTTTGGGGCGTCGTCGCGCTCTTCGTCGTCTTCGGTGGGTCTCTGATCAGCGCCGGCTTCACGCTCGGCCTCGGGCCGGTGCGCGCGCTGGCGGACGCGTGGCCCATGCTGGTGACGGTGTTCGTGCCGACCGCGATCCTGCTGACCGTCCTGGGCTTGTTCGGCGAGGAGCCGGGCTGGCGCGGGTTCGCGCTGCCGCGGCTGCAGGCGCGGTGGGGACCCGTCGGGGCGAGCGCCGTCGTCGGCCTGCTTCACAGCCTGTGGTACCTGCCGGCGTTCTTCGTCCAAGGGGCGCTTGCGCCCTACTCGCCGCCGCGCCTGGCCGCCTTCGTCCTCACCGGGATCGCCGCGTCGCTGGCCTACACCTGGATCTACAACCACGGCCGCGGCAGCGTCCTGCTGTTGACCGCCATGCACGCCGCCGGCAACGCGGCGAGCGCCTTCGTCGGCCGCTTTCTCGTGCCGCCGGACCGCGACCTGCGCGGCGTGGGGCGGGCGTTCCACGAGCAGGGGTGGGACAACATGCTGGCGTTCGCGCTGCTGGCCGGCCTGCTGCTCGTGTTCACGCTCGGGCGCCTTGGGCTGGGCGAGGAGGACGAAGGGGACGTGGACGGGTTAGGAGCCGGCAGCTGAAGCTGGCCGGCTCTCGCCACTACGGACACCCCGCCTTCCACACCGCCCCGTTGTACGGTCCGTACGGCTGGTTCGCCGTCCGGATCGTGAGCCACAGGCGCAGCGGGTTCGTCGGGCCGGCCGGGCGGTTCGGGTTCGCGCGCTTCAACCAGCCGTCGAACTGCTCCGGATTCGCGAGCGCCGTGGCCTGCACGGCGGCCGGGATGCGCGAGACCATCTGCGGGCAGACGCCGCGCGGCTGCGGGCCGGGGCGCTGGGTGGCGGTCGGCATCGGGGTCGGCGTGGGCGACGCGCTGGGCGTGGCGGTCCACGGGGCGGTGGGGATCGCCGAGGGTGTGGCGGTCGGCGGCGCGATTGTGGGCACCTGCGTCGGGAGCGGGTCCGTCGGCTCGGGCGTCTCCGTCACGGGCGGCGGGTAGGCGTCGCCAAGGCTGGCGCGCACGAGCAGGCCGCGGCGGCTGGACAGGGCCAGCGGGAAGACGTCGTCGGCGCGCTCGGCGATGAACGCGGCGGCATCGCCCGTGCGATCGATGCCGGGCGCGAGCTCGGGGTCCGCGCTGATGATGTTGCGGCGCAGCGTGGAGGCGGTGACCTGGCTGAAGTGGGGCGTCGGTGCATCGTACCAGACGAACAGCTCGGTCGAGCCGTCCGCGTTGCCCGGGTTGTCCGCGTCCTGCGGCACGAGGTCGGACTGGCTGATGAACGCGATCGCGTGCCCGTCGTCCGAGATGCGCGGCAGGTGGCTCGCGGCCGAGCTGCTCGTGCCGGTCGTGATCCGCTGCGTCGGCTGTCCGGCGCGCCAGAGGTAGATCTCGGCGGACAGCGTCGCCGGCAGGCTCTCGACGGCGTGGCCGCTCGCGGCGAACGCGACGCGCGTGCCGTCCCCGCTGACGGAGTGGGCCAGCAGCGTGCGGCCGGTCATCGGCGCGTGGTGGTCCGTGACCTGCGTGAAGGCGATCGGATCGCCCGGGCGCGTGTACGGCCCGCGCCACAGGTAGATCTCGGGACCGCCGTCCGCGTTGCGCCCGACCAGGTCCGCGGTGGCGTTGAACGCGATGGAGTTGCCGTTCGCCGCCAGCATCGCCGGGCCGTGCTCGATCGTCGCGTCGAACGCGGTCAACTGCCGGATCGGCTGGCCGATCGTCCACAGAAACAGCTGGTCCGCGCCCTGGGGGTTTGACCCGACGAGGTCGGCGTGATGCCAGAAGGCGATGCGCCGCCCGTCGCGCGAGATCGACGGCGAACCGGCGTCGCCGCTGGCGGCCGTGCTGATCTGGGCGAGGCTCGCGACGGCGTCCCAACTGAACACCTCGAGCGAGAGGTCCGCGTTGCCGCCGGTCAGATCGACCTCGGACAGGAACGCGAGGCGCTCGCCGAGCTGGTCGATGGATGGCTCGGTCTGTTGGGTGTCCGTCGACGGCGCGTTCCGCGAGTCCGTCAGCTGTTCGATCCAGCGCTCCGGGTTCCAGCGGAAGATCTGCGGCCGGCCGAGGCGGTTGTGCGCCACCGTCGTGTCGCTGTCGATCTCCCCGTCGTGCCGAAAGCCGATCGCTCGCCCGTCCCCGCTCATCGCTGGCCAGCGCGCGCCCTGCGTGCCGGCGCTGTCGCTGGTGAGCACTTGCAGCGACCACTCGCCCGTGGCCTGCGCCGCCGCGCCGGCGGCCGCGAACACGCCGGCGCCGGCGGCCAAGCCCAGCGCGAGCGCAGCGATCTCGCGCACGCCCGCAGAGGAAACGCTGTTCGCTCGTCGCTTCGCCATCGTCCACTCCTCGTTTCCGCCTCGGCGACGTCCGGTGCAGATCGGTCGTCGGTCGCCGTGGTCGCCGTGGTCGCTGGTGCCGCCTCATCCCGCGATCGGGGGTGCCGCGCCAGGCCGTACGATACAGCCCGCCGGCCAATTGGCAACTCGCGCGCGGCATCGTTCGTTCATCGGCCGCTCTGTCG
>JBDTSC010000392.1:0-3737 GCA_039931375.1 Ardenticatenales bacterium | reverse complement strand
GCGTCGGCCGCACCACCATCGTCGCCTCGCCGGACACCGTCGCGGTGGGCGTCGGGCGCGCCGGGAGCGGGGTGCGCGTCGGCACGGTCGGGTCGACGAAGAGCGGGACAATGCTGCCGATCCGCACGTCGAACGCCTCGCCGCTGGCCGGCGCGGGCATCGGCTTGCCGTTCGGCTGCGTCGGGCGCGTGATCGCCACGGCGCCGAACGTCGCGCCGCGCCCTTGCGAGGCGCGCAACACGACGGTGCCGACGAAGCCGGCGGGCAGCCGGAACGGTTGGGTGGGCGGATCCGCCTGCCCGCCGAGCGCACGCATCGGACGGGAGAGGTCGAGGTACGCCGTCGACGTAGCGCCGCGGACGGCGATGCCCGACACGACCAGCGCCCCGGCGGCGTCGTAGATGTCCGCGACCGCCCCGTTCTCCGCGTTCGGGTTGCCGATCAGCGTCACCGCGATCGTCGTCGTCCGGTGTTCGGGACCGTACTGGTTCATGACGTTCGGGATGACGGTCACGCTCATCGCCTCGCCGCGCGGGCGCTGGCCACCCTCGGTGATCTGTCGTCCGGAGGGCCGGGACAGGATCAACGGCAGCGCCATGCCCGGCACCGCCTCGACGCCCTCGTCGCCGCGCAGGATGATCGCGCCCGCGATCTGCGGCGCCGTGGCCAACGCGAGGTTCTTGCTGGCGACGCGTAACGACAGGAACTTCACGCCCTGCCGTTCGATGGGCACGTCCGTCCCACCGACCGGCGGGATGTCGCCCGCCATCGAAGCGATGTCGTAGCGCTTCGTGCCGCCGGGACAGATGCCCTCGGCGTCGCCGTGGAAGCGCAGCAACGCACCGTTGCCGTCCCACATGTTGATGTCGATCTGGGCGGTGGCCGTCGGGTTCAGGTTGGTGACCCACAGTTCGGATCGCTCGTGCGTCAGCCCCGCCATCGCCAACGGGAACGCGAGCACGCTGCCGTACGTCTGAAGCTCGCGCAGCCCGACCGCACTGTAGGCGCCCCAGCCCTCGTCCTCGCGCCAACTGGCGCTGCCGATCGTCTCGCCCGCGGCGTAGGCCGCCACGACGCGCGATCCGGTCTGGCCGCCGGCGGGCGGCAGCGGCACCGCGACGTAGGGCGCGACGGACAGGGTGGACGGAGCGGGCAGCGTGCACGACGGCGCGCTCCCCTCGACGCCGCTGCGCACGTCGACGCGCGCGCACTCGGCGTCCGCGTTCGTGAGCAGCGTCTGGCCGCCGGAAGCGGGGGCGTACGCGAGCACCTGTGGGATCGCCTGTATGCGCCGCGCACCGTTGCCGCCGGGCAGCGCATTGAACAGCTCGGACAGGCCCGTGGACGCGATGGCCGTCAGGCCGACGGACAGATCGCCCGCCTGCGCCGCGCCGACGACGGCGATCGGCTCGCCGGGGTGCGCCTTCCAGGTGGCCGACTCCCACGTCGCGATCGTCTGTGGGCCGTTCATCAAGCCGTCGATGGCGCCGCATCCAGCCTCCGCGCCGGAAGCAAGGCTGTATACGAACACGTTCTCGTCGCCCGCGACCTCGACGTCCACGTCGATGGACGCCTTGGGCATGAGCGCGCGGATGCACTGCACCCGCTGCGGACTCGGCACCGGCGCGGCGCAGTCCGCTCGGCCGCCGGCGCTGAACACCGCCACCGCGACGTCAGTCGGCAGCCAGCCGGTGTTCGCGATGTGCAGGGAGGCGGTCGGGCGTTGGCCCCCGAGCGACGGGACGGCAACGACCCAGCGCGTGCCGTAGCGGTTGAGATACGGCCCGAAGTCGGGCGGCGCGGCCGGCCGCTGGGCGGACGCGCGCAGCGTGCCGAACGCGAGCGCGATGGCGCCGGCGGCGACGAGGACGGCGGCCCGGAGGGTCGCACGCGGCACGATGGACGATGGGCGCATCGGAAACCTCCTGGACGGCGGGGAACAGCTAAGCAACGGAACGTCGGTTCGACGTCGGATGTTCGATGGTGGCGCGAAACAGGCGGTTCAAGCCGTCCAACGTGAGGAGCGGCTCGAACGCGTCGATCGAGCTGCACAGCGGCACGATGTCCGCCGCCGACGGGGATTCGCCGGTGGCCACGACCTTGGCCGGGCCGAACGAGGCCTGGACGCGCGCGACCAGGCCATCGACCATCGCCGCATGCCCGAAAACGAGGCCGGACTGAAGACTGTGCATCGTGCTGTCGCCGATGACGGACGGCGGCGGCACGAGCGCGATCGATCCGAGCTGCGCCGTCCGCCGCGCGAGCGCCGCCGCGGACACCTCGATGCCCGGCGCGATGATCGCCCCCACGTACTGCGCCGCGCCGTCCACGACGTCGATCGACAGGGCCGTCGCGAAGTCGACGATGATCACCGGCGCGCCGAACAAGGCGATGGCGGCCACCGCGTTCGCGATCCGATCCGCGCCGACCTCGCGCGGGTTGTCCGTCCGCACCACCAAGCCGGTGCGCATCCCCGGCCCGACGACGAGCGGCGCGCGCCCGAGCAGCCGCGTGCACGCCTCCGTGATCGCGCCGCCCAGCGCCGGGACGACGCACGCGATCGCGGCGCCGGCCAGCGCCGCCGGCTGGACGCCGGCGCCTTCGAGCAGGCGCCCGATGCATACGATGTACTCGTCCGCGGTGCGTCGGTCGTCCGTGCTGATCTGGAAGTGGTGCTGTGCCGTTTGGAAGCGCCAGACCGCGATGGTCGTCAGCATGTTGCTCACGTCGATCGTCAGCACGTCGCCTACGATTGCTTTGGCGCGGGCCATGGCGGGCGCTGCCCCGTTCAGCGCGCTGCCGCGCCGCCGCCCAGGATGCGCGGCAGGACGATCCCGTGCTGGTGATCGTACTTGCCCTTGCGGTCCTTGTAGCTGGTCAGGCACTCGCGGCTGCCGCGCAGGAAGAGCACCTGGCCGATGCCCTCGTTCGCGTAGATCTTGGCTGGAAGGGGCGTCGTGTTCGAGATCTCGAGCGTCGCATGGCCTTCCCAGCCCGGCTCGAACGGCGTGACGTTGAGGATGATCCCGCAGCGGGCGTACGTGCTCTTGCCCAGGCAGACCGTGATGATGTCGCGCGGGATCCGGAAGTACTCGACCGTCCGCGCCAGGGCGAACGAGTTCGGCGGGATGATGCACACATCCGGCGTCACGATGTCGACGAACGCGTTTGGACTGAACGCCTTCGGATCGACCGCCGTGTAGTTCACGTTCGAGAACACCTTGAACTCGTCGGCCACCCGGAAGTCGTAGCCGTAGCTCGATAGGCCGTACGACACGACGCCGTCGCTCACCAGGTGATCGAAGAACGGTTCGATCATGCCGCTCGCGTTCACCCGCTCGATGATCTCGCCGTCGCTCAGGACCATGGCCGGCTCCTCAACGCTAGTGCAGGCGCCGCGCAACCTCGCGGGGCCGATACGAACGACGCCCCGAGCGGGAAGGTCCCGGCCCGGGGCGTCGCGAATTGCTGTGCGAACCGAAGGCCGCGGGCGATCAGGCCTCCGCGTCCGGCTCGTCGCTCGCGGCGGCGGTGTCGTCCGCCGCTGGTGCGCTCGCGGTCTCGGCCGCTACCATCGGCGTCAGGCCGCGCCGACGCCGCTTCGCCTCGCGCTCGGCTGCCTCGCGGGCCGCCTCGTCCTCGACGCGCTTGACCTGCTGCTGGCGCTGCGACTGCCCGACCTCGAGGCGGCGCATGAAGCGCTCGACCTGGCCGGCGGTGTCCACGATGCGCTGCTC
>JBDTSC010000391.1:0-3738 GCA_039931375.1 Ardenticatenales bacterium | reverse complement strand
CGCGGCGGACGGCGGCGTGGCGGAGTGGGCGACGGACGGGGGGTGCGTGATCATCCGGCAAGGGTAGGCGGGCGATGTTAGCCGGTGATTAATACCACGTCAGGGGGAACTGTGCCGCGTCCCGTCGGCGGCGGACTGTCGGGCGTCCAGTCGTGGTCTCGACGCGAACGCGAGCGACCGTGTTGACGAGTGTAGCATTTGGGATATGCTTGGCGGGTGCGGGTTAGCATCCGGTTGGCCAAGCGTTACGAGGAGTAGCAAGAGATGCCGCGAGCTGCGAACATGACTACGAGGACGCTAAGGGCGCGTCAAAGGTCAGCCGCGACGATTCCCCGGCGATCGCCCGGCCGTTCACGGCCGGGCGATAGTAACAATGCCGGCTAAAGCCGGTTAGTGAACACCTTGTCCGTCTTCCCGACAGCTTGATAGCCGGCTTCAGCCGGCGCAGTTATTGTAGCCCGGCATTCATCTCCAGGTGTTCGGCGGGCAACGACCGTGCTTGTTTGTGGACGCGCCCTTACGTCCGAGCCGATGCCGCCGACACGCACGCCGACGCCAACGCGGCCGACCGCGGACGTGGGATCGCGGGTCTTGCTACCCATCGTGCTGCGCCAGTCGACCCGCTAGTCGACGTCGCACGGCGCGTCAACCACGGTCCACCACGCCGCCCAACAAACGGTTGAAGCAAAGGCGATCCAGTTCAGGAGGGTCACATGCGTCGGAAGGTTGGCAGCGGGCGAGGTGCCCTTCGTCTGACATGTGCGATGATCGCAGCGTGCGGATCGGCGCTTCCGGCTGCAGCGTCGGCCCGCATAGGACGCGCCCCTGCGGATCGGACCCACATCCAGGCGGCGTCGCAGCGCGCGGCGCAGCTGGCGAAACATGAGATCACACTCTACGGCAACCTGATCCACGGCACCGTGAGCGCGCCCTCATCCGCGATCACCGTGACGCTCCGTTCCGCTGCTGGCGATGTGAAGTCCACGGCGACGAAGCGTACCACAGCCGACGGACGTTACAGCGCCTGGTTCGGCGGCTTCGCCGAGGACCTCCGAACGACTGGCCCGACGATCGAGCCCGGCGACACGATCCATCTCGAGACCTCCGCCGGCGACCCGACGATCCTGCGCGTGCCGCGGTTGGACCTCGTGCCGCTGCCCGCCGAACAGCGCTTCCTCGGCCGCGCCCCGAGCGGCACCGTGGTGACGGTCGGCGTCGGCCGCGCAGTGTACACGGCTACCGCGGCGGCGGATGGGACGGTCGAGGTGGGTGCCGTCACGAGCGCCGCGTTCGTGCCGGGCGCGTTCGGCGCCGTCTCGTATGACGTGGCGGGGGTGGCGACGTTCACGGACTCGTGGGTGTCGAATCGGCTCACGATCTTCGACACTTCGGTCGGCGGCAGCGCGCCGCCCGGCCGCGAGGTGACCGTCCGCGTCACGACCAAGGACGGTCTGCTCCTGGACGAGCGGTCCGTGCGCGTGGCCATGGACACCGCGCCTGCGTCGGTGCGCCACTGGTCGATCGGCGCGGAGGACCTGACCGGCGGCCTGCCACGCCTGAACGTTGGCGACGCGGTCACGGCCACGATCGGCGGCGAGGTGCGCAGCACGACGGTGCCGCCGCTGCGCGTCGAACCGTCCGTCGCCGAGCACGTCGTGCGCGGCACGACGTCGCCCGGCCGCGCGGTGGCGGTGACCATCGTCTACCGAGAGGGCAGCAAGCCGATCGAGTCGACGACGCTCCGCACCCGCGCCGCATCCGACGGCTCGTTCGCCCTCGACTTCAGCGCCGTTCTGCGCTTCGGCCACGACGCGCAGATCGAGACCGCCGTCGAGGATGCCCAAGGCAACCGCTTCGTTCGATCATCGCGCTCGTCCAGCCTCTGGATCGACCTGGACCAGAACGCCATCAGCGGCTGGAGCGCCCCGGACACGCCGCACGCCGTTGAGTTGCGCCGTGATGGCCGTCGTGTCGACGCGCGGACGCTGCGGACGGACGTGGCCGGCGCGTTCGTGCTGGGGGCCGATGAGCCGAGCGGCGCGTTCGGTCCGCTGGTTCAGGGCGACGTGATCGTGGTGCGCAACATCGTCGCCGGAACGCCCGTGCTCACCGCCACCGTGCCGGCGTTCGTCGTTGCCGAGCGATCGCAGCCGCACGTCCTCGAGGGCATCGCCGCGCCGCTTGCCGAGCTGGACTTCGCGGCACAGACCGTGTTCCTGCGCTCGGGAACAGACGGTGTCGGCGCGTCGGGCGAAGCCACGGCGCGCGCCGCGGCGGACGGCACGTTTCGGCTCGCCGTCCCGGATCCGCGCACGAGCGGCGGCTGGTTGCCGCACCGGGGCATGCGCGTGACGGCGCAGCAACGGACCGTCGAGGGCCACCGCGTCACGCGGTCAACGCAGCGCCCGATCGTGAGCGTCGAGGTGGGCGGGGCATCGGTGTGCGGCATCGCGCCAAGGCTGACCGAGGTAGCGATCGGGCTCGAACGGCCGGGCGACGGGATCGTCGGCACGGCGCGTTCTGCGACGAATGCGGAGGGACGATGGGAGGCCGCATTGTACGACACGCGGGGCGCGCCGATCGCGGTGCGGACGGGCGACACCGTTCGGCTGCGAACCGGGGGCGACGACGTCGTCATGGTGGTGCCGCTGCTGGACGTTTCGGCGACGATGCCAGAGTACGACGCCAAGCGAGGCGTCGACGTCCTGAACGTGCGCGGCGCTGTGGAGCCGAACGCGCCGTACTACGTGCGGGCCCCGTTCGAGGGCTGCTTCACCGGCGCTGGCGCGCCCGCGGCGGGGCTGTACATCGACGGCACGGCCGGCGCAACCGGGCTGTTCGCTGCGACTGCGCCGCTGCCCGCGGTGGGCGACGGCGTCCAAGTCTCGACGTTCGATGCCAACGGCGACCGCGCCTACCGCGTCGTGCGACGCGGACAGCTGACGCTGTTCGCCGGCACGCGTGACTTTGTCGTGACGGCAATGCCGCGGACCGCCGTGTCGCTGACCGTCCGGTCCGCCGCCGGCGCGATGCTCGGGTCGGCCGCAGGCGGCGGTGATGCCTTCGGAGTGGTGCGTGGTGCGTTCGACTCGCCGACCGGTGCGGTTACGCGCGCCGGCCAGCGGGTGTCTGCCGACATCGGCGGCGAGCGCTGTGACCTCGAAGTGCCACCGCTCGACTTCGACTTTGACGGCCGCACGTTGTGGTTGCAAGCGCCGCCGGGCGCGATGGTCGAGGTCGAGCTGACGGATTCGCGCGGCGGCCAGCTCCGGATGAACCGCCGGACGGACGCGGGCGGCAACGCCGCCGTCTACACCGCGGCGTACGAGGCGCGCGCGGCGTGGCGCGGCGCGGACGTGACGCGCGTCTGGATCGCTACGGTCCTGGCGTGCGGGCATCGACTGGTCATGGAGCGGCTGTTCGACGCGCGTTCGGTCGCGAGCTCGGTGTACCTGCCTGTGTCCTATCGCTCTCGGAGGTAGTCGACCGTCACATGCGTCGAATGTGACATTCAGGCGTCGATTCGCCGGCCTGCGGCGTGGACCCCACCGAGGCTGCCCCGAGGCAGCGCCCGCCTTAGGGCGCGTCAAAGATCAACCGCGACGATTCCCCGGCGATCGCCCGTGAACGGCCGGGCTACCGTAACAACGCCGGTTAAAGCCGGCTAGTGAACACCTTGTCCGTCTGCCCGACAGCTTGATAGCCGGCTTCAGCCGGCGCAGTTATTGTAGCCCGGCA
>JBDTSC010000390.1:0-3761 GCA_039931375.1 Ardenticatenales bacterium | reverse complement strand
CGAGGACGTGAGCCCCAACCACGGACGCGCACGCATCGTCTCCCGAACGCCGCTTCGAGCGAACGCTGAGGGCGACGCCAAGCCGGTCACCGCAGCCGCCTCGCCGGCGGACGGCCGCTCCGAACTGGAACGGGCCATCGAGCGGCGATCGAGCCGCTTGCCAGGCTTTCACCGCCTGCCTGCCGAGGCGCGCCGCTCCGCGCTGGCACGCTGGCTCGACCTCACCGCGGCCGAGACGGCATGCCTGGGCGGGATGGCCGCCCTGCCCCTCGAGCGGGCGGACGCGATGATCGAGAACGCCGTCGGCGCGTTCGGCCTGCCGCTCGGCATCGCCACGAACTTCCAGATCGACGGGCGCGACGTCCTCGTGCCGATGGCGGTCGAGGAGCCCTCCGTCGTGGCCGCCGCGAGCTTTGGGGCACTGTTGGCGCGCGCCGGCGGCGGCTTTGCGACGGACGCCGATGCGCCGGTGATGATCGGCCAGATCCAGGTGCTCGATCTGCCGGACGGCGACCTCGAGAGCGCGAAGGTGCGGGTGATCGAAGCGCACGCCGCGCTGCTGGACCTGGCGCACCGCCAGAGCGAGACGCTGCCCCGCCTGGGCGGCGGCGCGAAGGACCTCGTGGTGCGCACATTCCCCGACACGCCCGTCGGCCCGATGCTCGTGCTGCACCTGCACTACGACGTTCGCGACGCGATGGGCGCGAACGCTGTGAACACCGCGTGCGAGGCGCTCGCGCCGCTGGTGGAGGAGATCACGGGCGGGCGCGTGCTCCTGCGGATCCTGTCCAACCTGGCCACCGAACGGCTCGTGCGTGCGCGCTGCCGCGTGCCGGCCGCCGCCCTGGCCCGCGACGGCCTGGACGGCACGACCGTCGCCCGCCGCATCGTCGAGGCGAACGCGCTGGCCGTCGTCGATCCGTGGCGGGCGGCGACGCACAACAAGGGCATCTTGAACGGCATCGACCCGGTGGTCATCGCGACCGGCAACGACTGGCGGGGCGCCGAGGCGGGCGCGCACGCCTTCGCGGCGCGGGACGGCCGCTACCAGAGCCTCACGGACTGGCGGCAGGACGATGCGGGCGACCTCCACGGCGCCCTCGAGCTGCCGCTGGCCGTCGGAACGGTCGGCGGTGGGACGCGGTCCCACCCACAGGCCGCGCTCGGCCTGCGGATCATCGGCGCCGAATCGTCCCAAGACCTGGCGCGCGTGATCGCGGCCGTCGGCCTGGCGCAGAACCTTTCCGCGCTGCGGGCGTTGGTGTGCGAGGGCATCCAGGACGGCCACATGGCGCTCCACGCCCGCCAGGTCGCCCTGGCCGCCGGCGCCGCGGCGCACGAGGCGGAGGCGGTGGCCACCGCGCTCGTCGCGGACGGTGCGGTCCGCGTTGGGCGGGCGGTGGAGGTGCTGGCGGAAATGCGGCTGGCGGGAGAGTAGGGATCGCGTTCGGGCGATCCGCGTTCGTCACCCCAGCCACAACTCCAACCGCTCCAACGTCCGAACCGGCACGAACCCCACCGCCTCGAGCACAGCGCTCAGCGGCCCGTCGCGTCCGGGGGCGTCCGCCTCGACGTCTTGGGGCGGCGCGTCCGCGAGGCGCTCGATGCAGGCGGCCACCAGGGCCCGTTCGACGTGCCCGCGCCAGGAAGGGTCCACGACGATGTCGATGCGGTGCGGGCCGCCATAGCTGTAGGCGTCGACGACGCCGAGCGCGCGGTGGTCGCCCTGGGCCACCACGGCCAGGCGGTGGCGGGTGCGGCTGTGGAGCCAATCGTCCACGCGGCCCTTGAGCGCGCCGCGGCGGGCGGTCTGGCGGACGATCGAAGGCGGCGAGGCGCGCACGGCTTCGCCGGCGCGCACTAGGAGCCGCGTCGCCCGCCCTTCCGCGGAGCGGCGCCATGGCACGACGCGCAGGTCGGGCGTCGCGCTGAAGTCCTCGGCGGCGGCCGAGGCCGCGGCGGCGCGGATGTCGGGGCCGATCCCGTCGATGCCCGACGGGAGGCGCAGGAGCGTCGTCGCGCCGACGGTGCGGAAGCCCAGATCGACGTACAACTTCTTGGCGGCATCGTTCGTGTCGCGCACTTGGAGCTGGATGCGGCGAGCGCCGCGCGTGCGGGCGGTCTCGAGCGCGCTGTGCATCAGGCGCCCGGCGATCCCTTGACGCCGATAGTTCGGATGGGTGACGACGTTCGCGATCACCCACGTGTCCAGCCCCGCCCGCAGCAGGCTGGCGTTGCCGATCAGCCGGCCGTTGTCGTAGCACACGAAGCCCCCCAGGCCCTCGATCGCGCCCGGGATCGCGTGCAGGAGGAGGGACATCAGCGGGCCGGCGGAGGACAGCGCGGCCAGGTCCTTCAGCCAGCGCCGATCGCGGGCCTCCAGGTCGTCGCCGAAGCCGATCTCGAGCAGGTCGATCGCAGGCGCAAGGTCGCGGCTCAGTTCGAAGCGGAGCAGCCCGTCCGGCCCCCGATCGAGTCGTTGCGCGGCGCCGAGGCCGGTCATCCGCGGGCTCAGCGGTCCGGCTGCGCCGCGACGGGCGTCGCACCGGACGGGCCGACGACGTAGCGGTACGTGCGGCCGTTCGCCATCAGCCAGACGTCCAGCGCCTCCGCGGACGCCCCTTCATCGAGCCGCGTGACCGCGACCGAGGTGCGCGGCAGGCCCAGTCGGGCGCCGAGGTGATCGAGCGCCGCTTGGACCGCCGGCTGCCACGGGCCGGGCACGGGCAGCTTGGCGGGGCCGGTCACGCGCCGTCTCCGTCCGTCGCCATGGCATCGACCTCGTCCGACTGGGCGACGACCGCGTCGCCCTCGCCGCCTCCGCCGTCCTCGTACTCCTCGTCCGCCTCGTCTTGCGCCTCGTCGTCCAACTCGTCGTCCGCCTCCCACGAGATGATCCACGCGCACAGGCCCGCGACGAGCACCGTGGCGAACGCGAGCCAGAACCACTGCCCTCCGGACAGCGTATCGACGTCCTTCGCCGAGTATCCGACGATGGCGACCATGCCCACCGCGAGGAGGGCCCACGTCACCAGGTTCGGATGTCGGTTGATCCACGCCATGCCATCCCCCTTTTCGGACCGCGGCATCGAGTGCCCCGTGCCGGTAGCATCCCACCAGCATCCCACTGCCGCGATCATCGGCCCGCCGCGTGCGCGCCTCACCCCTGCAGCATTCGCCGCCACGCGCGCGCCAGCTGCACCGCCGTCGCGTCCGCGTCGCCCGTATTGTCGATAACTTCGGTCGCCCTCGCAAGGCGCGGCGCGAACGGCGCATCCGCTTGTAGCCGGCGGGCGACCTCCGCGTCGTCCCAACCGCGCATGCGAACCCGCTCGGCACGCACGCGGCCGTCCGCGACGACGAGCCAGACGGCGTCGCAGCGCGCGGCCATGCCGGACTCGATCAGCTTGACGGCCTCCACGACCGCCACGTCGGCGGTGCACGCCGCCAGCCAGCGATCGGTCGCTTCGCGGACCATGGGGTGGAGCAGCCCTTCCAGCGCCGTGAGCGCGCCGCGATCCTCGAACACGCGGACCGCCAGCGCGCGCCGATCGATCCCGCCGTCGGCGCCACGAAACGCGGGCCCGAACGCCTCTATGACCGCCCGGACCGCAGCGCCGCCCGGCGCCAGCAGGGCGTGGACGACGGCATCCGCGTCCAGCGCGGCGGCGCCTTGCGCTTCGAGCCAGCCGCGCACGGTCGATTTGCCGGCGCCGACGTCGCCGGTGAGGCCGATGAGGAACGGGCGGGGGGTCACGGGG
>JBDTSC010000389.1:0-3765 GCA_039931375.1 Ardenticatenales bacterium | reverse complement strand
CGGACGCCGGCGCCGACGCCGATCCGGCACGTCGCCCGCGGGACCGCGCCCCGTCTAGGCCGGGGTGCGTCGACCGATCGCCGGGCCGCCACGCGTCAGTGGGACGTCATGCCCGCCGGCGCGGAGCTGTTCACCGGCAACAACCTCATCGCCATGGCCTGGGCGCCCAGCCCGCCCGCGTCGTCGATGGGCCGCCGCCCGCCTCGACATCCGCCACCGGCACCGCCTGCTCACCCCGCCCGACCGTCGGCACGACGATGTCGACCGCTCCCAGCGTCGCCAGCGACACCGCCCGCACCGCCGCGCCCTCGCGCAACAGCAGCAGCCCACGGCCGGCGTCGACCGCCAGGTCCGTGGCCGCGGCGGCGACGACGCGCCCGGTGGCCACGGCACGGTCGGGATCGTACGCATGCGCGTTGCCGGCCGCGTCGAGCACCCACAGCTCGCCGCCGGGGTCGACGGCGAGCATGCGGTAGCGGCCGAGCGCGAGGTCCGTGAACGCGGCGGCGGGGATGCTGCCGCGCACGTCCAACGTGTCCAGGTCGTAGGCCAGCACGAGGCCGGTGAGCATCGGGGCGTACAGCACCCGCCGCAGCGGATCGACGGCGAACTCGCGGCCGCTGGCGCTGACGCCGCAGCCCGGGATCGCCGTGTCGGTGAAGTTCGTCAGCGACGGCCCGGGCGCGCCGGTGTCCAGGTCGATCGACGCGATGCCGGCGTGCGTGTCGCTGTGCCACAGCCGGCGGGCGAGCGGGTCGATGGCGATGACGGGCGCGCCCAACTTCTCGCTCGGATCGACGGCGCCGGCCGGCCGCCGCCCGGCCCACGACGCGAGGACCGTCGCCGAAGTCCCGTCCGCGTCCAACCGCTCGACGGCGCCGTCGGTGCGCGCGACGAGCCACGCCGACGGCGCCCGGCCGGTGCGCAGCGTCATCGACGCTCCGTCCGGCCGGGCGCACGCGGCCGCGCCCAGCGTCAGGCCGATGGCCGCCAGAGAGGCTAGGCGCGGCGGGATCATCGTCGTCGTGACTCGTCGGGTCTCTTCGCGTCGTGTGGCGGCGCGCTAGAGCTGCTTGTAGAGGTCGGGCGCTTCGGGGCCCTCGACCACGATCTGTCCAGCCGCGCCTTTGGTGAGCCGGCTGAGGGCGTGGTCGACGATGTTGTACGTCCCGGGCACCTGGACGTCGAACTCGACCATCGTCGCACCGCCCGGCGCCACGCTGACGGTCTGGACGTTCTCGGCCATCGACGTCAGCGAACCCCACGTGGCCACGCGGTCGAAGATCTCGCCGATCACGTGGAACGACGACGTGTAGTTCGGCCCGCCGACCCCGAAGAAGATCCGCAGCCGATCGCCCGTCTTGGCCTTGAACGCCCGGTCGCCGGCGATCGCGCCCATCGCGCCGTTGAACACGACGTGGCTCGCGCGCTCGTCGGACATCCGCTGCGGATCCCACTCCTGCGCGCCCGGCGTGCCGGCCACGTTCTTCGTGTAGAGCTCACCCTGGCAGATGTAGAGCTCCTGGTCGACCGGCGCAAGGCCGCCCTCCGGCTCGACGACGATCAGGCCGTACATGCCGCTCGAGATGTGCAGGTCGATCGGCGCGGTCGCGCAGTGATAGATGAAGACGCCCGCGTGGAGCGCCTTGAACGAGAACGTCTTCGACTCG
This sequence comes from Ardenticatenales bacterium, assembly GCA_039931375.1. Taxonomy (GTDB): domain Bacteria; phylum Chloroflexota; class Anaerolineae; order Epilineales; family Epilineaceae; genus Avedoeria. The sequence continues at coordinate 2,095 of JBDTSC010000389.1, read as the reverse complement.
CCGACCGCGACGGTCGTCAGCTTGGCGCCGCCGCCCGGCCCGGTGACGGCGTGCAGGTCGATGTTGTGGCCGAGCTTGCTGTCGGTCGGGTTGCTCAGCGTCAACTCGACGGTGTCGCCCTTGAGGACGCGGATCATCGGGCCGGGGACCGTGCCGCCGAACGTCCAGTACGTGTAGGCGGCGCCGTCGGACAGCTTGCCCTGCACCTCCTTCACCTCGAGCGATACCTTGACGGTCTCGTTCGTCGTCCGGCCGAGGGCCGGCGCGGACAGCGGGTTGGGCAGGAAGTCGATGTTCACCGGCGCCGCCGTCGGTTGGGCCTCCGTCGCCGCCACCGCGCCGGCGGGCGCGCCGCCGCCCGACTGCCCGGCGCCGGCCGCGTTCTCCGCACGCTCGGCCGTCTCCGGCGGCGTGCAGGCGATGGCCAACGAACCGAGGACGGGCACGGCGCTCAACACGCCCATGCGCTTCAGGAGCGTGCGGCGGGCCACGGGACGATGCAGCTGGAACATGGGTACGAACCTCCTCGTGACGGGGGAGCGAGTCCTCCCCTGTCCCGCGCGATCAACGATGATCGGCGAGCTATACGTTTGGTAGGATGATAAACGTTGACGGAATCAATGTCCAGTGGCACACTCACCGTCATGCAGATCAGCCTGAGCAAGCGCGGCGACTACGCCGTCCGCGCCGTCCTCGACCTGGCGCGGCACGCGGGCGACGGCCGGCGCAAGACCCGCGAGATCGCCGCCGCGATGAACATCCCGGCCGGCTACCTCTCGCAGATCCTGGCCGCGCTCGTGCAGTCCGGGCTCGCCGTCGCGACCGCTGGCCGCGAAGGCGGCTACCAGCTCGCCCGGCCCGCCGAGTCGATCAGCCTCCTGGATGTCATCCAGGCGATGGACGGTCCGATCGGCGTGCGGGAGTGCCTGCTGCGCGGCATCCCGTGCGGCGTGGACGGCCACTGCGCCGTCCACGATGCGTGGTCCCGGGCGCAAGATGCGCTGAACGCCGAGCTGGCGTCGACGGGCTTCGCCGAGCTCGCGCGGCGCACGTGATCGCGCGGCGCCCTTCCATCGCCCGTGCATCGCCCATGGTATGCTCGGGGCGTGTCCCTCGCCCCGGTAGATCCCGCCGCCGACAAGGTGCCGCTCGGCGCCGTGCGCCAGCTTCGCCTCGCGCTCGCGCTGCTCGTGCTCCTGCCGGTCGTCGGGACGATCGGCTACCGGCGGCTCACCGGCGCGCCGTGGCTTGACGCGCTCTACCACACGATCATCACGATCTCGACGGTCGGCTACGGCGAGCGCGTGCCGATCGACACGCCGGCCGCCAAGGTCTTCACGATCGGGCTCATCCTGTCGGCCGTCCTGATCACGGCGTGGGCCGCGTCGACCGTGGCCGAGCTCATCGTCGTGGAATTCGGCTGGCAAGTTTTGCGGAGGCAGCGCATGCAGCGTCGAATCGACCACCTCACCGGGCATACGATCATCTGCGGCTACGGCCGGATGGGCCGCCGGGTGGCCGAGGAGCTGACCGGCGAGGATGAGCCGTGGGTCGTCATCGACCGCGACGCCGTGTTGGCCGAGTCGATCGCGTCGCGCGGCGGGTACGTCGTCGTCGGCGACGCGACGAACGACGACACGCTGCGCCGCGCCGGCGTCGAGCGGGCGCGGGCCGTCATCGGCGTGACCCGTGAGGACCCGGAGAACATCGTCCTCACCCTCAGCGCCCGCGCGCTCAACCCCGGCGTCCGCATCGCCGTGCGCGCCAACCAGGCGGACAGCGTCGCCAAGCTGCGCCGCGCCGGCGCGGACTACATCCTGCAGCACCACAGCTCCGCCGCGACGCACCTCGTGCTGGCCGTCACCCATCCGGTCGTAGAGGCCGCCCTAGGCCTGCTCCTGCCGCGCGCGGGCACGCTCGACCTCGGCCAGGTCGTCGTGACGCCGCAGAGCCACCTGCTCGGCCGCGACCTGAAGTCGATCGACTCGGGTCGGTGGGGCGCACTGATCGTCGCCCTCAGCCGCGACGATCAGCTGACGTGCCCGCCGCCGATCGACGTGCCGCTGGCCGTCGGCGACGTCCTGGTCGTGGCCGG
>JBDTSC010000388.1:0-3774 GCA_039931375.1 Ardenticatenales bacterium | reverse complement strand
CGGCGCATACATCCGACGTCGCTTGCGGCCGCACGGATACGACGGTGGAGCGAAGAGTAGCGCGGTGGCGGACGGCTCGCAACGAACGAGAGCTAGGACCGGCGGGCGAGACAGCGCTGGATGCCCAGGACTATCGAGACGAAGGCCACGCCCGACGGCTTCGCCGGACGAGGATATAATCCCGGCGTGATGTCCACAACACCGGAACCGCGGATCCGGCTCCGCCCCGTGCCGATCGAGGTGGCGCAGATCAAGGGCCGTTCCGCCCTCGTGTTCGTCGACCCGGCCCGCCTGGCCGGTCGTCCCGTCCTGCTGCCGCTCGCGTTCGCGCCGCTCGTGCAGCTCCTGGACGGCACCCGCGACCGCGCGATGCTGGCCGCGGACCTAGCAGCGCGCGACGACATGGGCGGCTGGCCGGACGACGTGATCGACGAGGTCCTTGCGCACCTGGACCGCGGCTTCCTGCTCGACAACGCGCAGAGCGCCGCCGCCCTCGCGCGCGTCGTCGCCGCCTTCCGCGACCTGCCCGCCCGCCCCCTCTCCCACGCCGACGCCGTCTACCCGGCCGACGTGGACGCGCTGGCCAACGTGCTCGACGGCTATCTCGCGGCCGTCGGGGCGGCGCCGATTCGGGTCGAGGGCAGCGACAACGTCGTCCCTTCTGACGTCGCCCCAGCGAGCGCCGACGACATCGCCTGGCCGTACGCTTTCTTCAGCCCGCACATCGACTACCACCGCGGCGGCCTGGTGTACGCATCCGTCTGGGATCGCGCCCGCGATGCGGTGGCACAGGCTGACCTGGCCATCATCATCGGGACGGACCACCAGGGTCCGCCCGGCACATTTACCTTGACGCGCCAACACTACGCGACGCCGTACGGCCCGCTCCCGACGGCGGTCGACGCGGTCGACGCACTGGCCGCGGCCATCGGCGAGGACGCGGCGTTCGCGGGCGAGCTGCGGCACCGCGAGGAGCACTCGCTCGAGCTGATCGCGGTCTGGCTGCACCACATGCGCGGCGGGCGGCCGATCGAGGTCGTCCCGGTGCTCATCGGCGGCTTCAGCCACTTCGAGGACGATCCCGACCAACCGGAACGCGACACGACCGTCCGCGCCGCCGTGGACGCCCTGCGCGCGGCGTGCCGTGGCCGCCGCGCCGTCGTGATCGCCTCGGGCGACCTGTCGCACGTCGGGCCTGCGTTCGGCGACCTGCCGCTGACGAACGAGGACTGCGCCCGGCTGGCCGAGGAAGACCGGCGCCTGATGGAGCTGCTCTGCACCGGCGACCGCGCCGCCTTCTTCGCGCCGATCCAGCGCAGCGCCAACAGCACGAACATCTGCGGCGTCGCGCCCTTCTGGCTGACGATGGCCGTCGCCGAGGCGACCGGCGGCGAGCTGATCGACTACGACCAGTGCGAGGCGGACGCGGACGGGACGTCGTGGGTCAGCATCGGCGGCGTGGTGTTGCACCGGTGACGGCTTCGACGACCGGGCCGACGACGTGCCGCCACTCGGTCTTCCCGTCGCCGTTCGGCCCGTTCGGCGTCGCGGTCGACGGCGAGGGGCGGTTGGTGAAGGCGTGGTTCGCGGGCGAGGACGAGGCCAAGGCGGACGGGACCGGGATGGACGCGGTCGGCGTGGCCGACGATCTCGCCGCCGCAACGCTCGCCCGCGCCGTCGCCCACCTGACCGCCTACTTCCGCGGCCGCCCCGTCGACTTCGACCTCCCCGTCGCGCCGCACGGCAGCGCGTTCGAACGTGACGTCTGGCGCCATCTCCAGACGATCCCCTACGGCCGCACGACGTCGTACGGCGCCGTCGCGGCCGCGATCGGCCAGCCCGTGGACGCTGCGCGCGCGGTCGGCGCGGCGAACGCGCGCAACCCGATCGCCATCGTGATCCCGTGCCACCGCGTGATCGGGGCGGACGGGTCGCTGGTCGGGTACGCGGGCGGGTTGGAGCGGAAGCGGGGGTTGTTGAACTTGGAGAGCGGGCAGGGGGCGTTGGACATCTAGAGAGCTGGTCAAGTAGTCGGTCTACTTGACCGGCTCTCTACCGATCTGACCCCCCGTATCGGCTCCTACGGCCGGAACTGTTCCGCGATGTTGACCACAACGCCATCTCGCGTCGTGATCCAAAACAGCAGCCTGCCGTCAAGGTCCGTCTTCGCCACCGGATCGTTCCAGGCCCCGTACCACAAGCGGTCGTCCGGCGCTGAGATCGGCGTGCCCGCGAACCAGCCGACGAAGTCGTCGACGGTCACCGTCGTCTCCGCCATGTCATGGTCCTTATCCGCGGTTAGGGTCAGCGAAACGACGGCGGTTGGAGATAGTGGCAAGGTCAGTGTGGCCGGGTCGAGATCGCGAATGTAGTAGCCGTTGGGTAGCGCATGCGATCTTGTCGAAGAACCATCCGCGATCGAAGCGGCATCCGCCTCGTCGCCGCCGAACATCACGGCTGGGTTGACCGCCAACTGAGGCGGCGCTCCGGGTACGATCGCTTGAATGAACGCGATGTGCCGCCCGTCCCGCATCTCGTCGGTGGTCGGATCGCTCGGCAGCGCTCGCCCGGTAGCGGCGACTTCGGGTCCCGTGGTCGGCGTCGGCGTCTGGATCAGCGCGCCGTGGGCGTACTCCCGCGTGGCCCGCTCGCTCTCGGCGGCCGCGTCGGTGGTCGGCGTCGCCGTCGGCCGGGTGCAGGCGATGGGCGCCAGCCCGAGGATCATCACGGCGGTCAGCATACGCACCGGGTTCATGGGGTTCCTCCAATGTAAGCAACGATGTCCATCACGCGGGCTGCGTAGCCCCATTCGTTATCGTACCACGCCACTACTTTCGCAATACAACTCTCGCCCCCCATCACCATCGTCGACGGCAGGTCGACGATCGCCGACTCGGCGCGCCCGATGATGTCGCTGGACACGATCTCGTCCGCCGTCACGGCCAGCACGCCGCGGTACGACGTATCGCCCGCCGCCGCGCGGAACGCTTCGTTCAGCGCTTCGACGGTCGTCGCGCGGTCCAGCTGGCAGACGACGTCGATGACGGAGCCGTCAGGCACCGGGACGCGGTAGGCCATGCCGTCGACCTTGCCCGCCAGACCCGGCAGCACGAGGCCGATCGCCTTGGCGGCGCCGGTGGACGTCGGGACGATGTTGAGCGCTGCGGCGCGGCCGCGGCGGCCCTTGGCGCTGACGTCGATGAGCGCCTGCGAGCCGGTGTAGGCGTGGATGGTGGAGACCATCGCCCACTCGATGCCGAACGCGGCATCGACGGCGCGCAGGACGGGGGCGAGGCAGTTCGTCGTGCACGAGGCGTTCGAGATCAGGCGATGCTGTGACGGGTCGTACATGCCCTCGTTCACGCCCATGCACACCGTCACGTCCGCCCCGTCGTCCTTCGCGGGCGCCGTCAGGACGACGCGCTTCGCGCCGGCCGCGAGGTGCTTGGCCATCCCGTCGCGCGTCTCGAACACGCCCGTGGCCTCGATGACGACGTCGATGCCCAGATCGCCCCACGGCAGCTGCGCCGGGTCGCGCACCTGGAGCGCCTGGATCGTGTGCCCGTCGGCCCGCAGCCACCCATCGCCGGACGCGATATCCTTGGGCGGCACGGGGTGGACAGAGTCGTAGCGCAGCGTGTACGTCAGATGGTCGAGCGGCGCGAGGTCGTTGATCGCGACGATCTCGATGCCCCGGTCGTCGGACAGCCAGTGGCGCAGGGCCATCTCGCCGACGCGGCCGAGGCCGTTGATGGCGACGCGGATGGGCATGGT
>JBDTSC010000387.1:0-3777 GCA_039931375.1 Ardenticatenales bacterium | reverse complement strand
CGACCACGACGACACCGTAGGCCCTTCGCACCAACGATCCATCACAGAACAGGAGAGAACGATGTTGCACGCTTCGAAGCTCCAGGACGCGGCCGAGCGCGCCGCCATGTCCGTTCGCGTCATGGTCCTCGTCGCACTCTGCGCGACCACCCTGGTCGCCTGCCGCCCCGCCCCCCCCCGCCTCCCCCGCCGCCCCGACGCGCGCCGCCGGCGCCGCGCCCACCGCTTGGGCGGACGCGACGCCCGATGCCGATGGCTACTATGCCGATCCGGAGGGCGGCTGGCTCGAGATGCTCGACGCCGGCCCGATCGGCCCGCTGCTCGTCGACGTCCAGGCGGCGCTGGACGGCGGCGTCGACGCCGACCGCCTCGCCGCCTTTGGCGCGGCCCCCGGCGGACGGTCGTCGTTGCTCGCCATATCGGACAGCGTCCTGGCGACGACGGCCGCGATGACGGCAACTGTTCGCGACAACGCCATCGCCCCCGCGCTCCGCCGCCTCGGTGACGCGGGCTCGACGCCACGCATCCAAGGTTTTGCCACGCGGCCGGACATCGGACAGACCGGCGTCGTCACGGCCTCGATGTCCGTTTGGGTCGTCATCAGCGGTTGGCGGGGCGACCCCGGCCTCGTCGCCAGCAACCACGCCGCCCGTCCTCGGCCCGCAGACGACGCGATCGACGTCTGGCGGTTCACGCGCTCGGGCGACGAGTGGACGTGGACGGAGTGGGCGATGCCGTTTCAAGGCTATCGCGCCGTCGTCGCCGACGTGATTCAGGCAGCCACACCGCCGCTCGCGGAGCGTGATGCGGCGGGCAACATGGCGCACTACACGAGCGTCCGGCCGCGCGACTGGTGGCCGGCGAACAACGCGCCGTGCGAGGATGCGTCGACGTCGCCGGATGGGGCGTGGATCGCCTGCGAGGGCGAGCGCGGCGAGCAGCCGGTCGGGCAGCCCGCGAACGTGGGCGACGAGGACTATGGCCCGACGTACATGGCCCGCCGGCTCGAGGTGCGGTCCGCCAAGGGCGACATCACCTACCGGCCCGTGAACGACTGGACCGGCGATGGCGCGATCGGCGTCCCGACGCCGGCCGTCCTCGGCTGGCTCGACGGCCCCCCGCGCCTCGTGTTCGCCGAGGCGGCGTGCGGCGAGGGGTGCGGGTTCAACGATTGCGGGACGTACGGCGCCCGCATCCTGGACCTGACGACGGGGCGCGATACGCGCGTCGACCTGCCGGGCTGGCGCATCGTGCTCGACGCGGCGCACCACCGCCTCGCGAGCGCGGACGCGGCCGACGATGCGGTCCACGCGCTCGACCTCGACACCGGCAAGCGTTGGGCGATCCCGCGCGGCGAGGACTCAACGGGCGCCACGATCGGCTCGGTCGGCTGGTCGGCGGATGGAGCGGCTGTCCTGGTCGATCAGGTTCTCGGCGACGCCTGCGCGAGCGACGCCGTGGCCACGACGGTGGCGTTCGACCTTGCGAGCGGACGGCGATCCGTCGTCGGCTCCCGCCCGCTGCACCCGACGCCCACGCCGATCCCGGACACGACATGGGCGCCCGACGACGACGGGTACATCGTCAGCCCCGGCAGCCATGACCGCCTGCGAAATGGCTCCGGGTACCTGCCCCTCGACGCCGGCCCCGCCGGCCCGTTCCTGGTCGATTTGCAGGCGCGCCTAACCATGCACGATGCGGCCTGGCTCGTCGAAGCGCTTGGCGCCGGAGTGGCCGTCGATCCGGCATCGCCCGGCGAGCCGGTGCTGACGGTGCGCGCGCTCGATGGCGACAAGACACCTGCGGAGATCGCGAGCGTCCACATCGCCGCCTCCCTCGCACTCCTGGATCTAGCGGGCTCGCGGCCCATCGTCCAGGGCTACTTCGCGAGCCTCGGCGCGAATCCAGTGTCGTTGGAACAACAAGTCCCGGACAATGGGGCGAGAATCGACACCCTCGACGTAGTCGTCACGGGCTGGCGGGGCGACACGGGCTTCTATGGCATCGCCCAGACAGCCGCGTCGGCCGGAACGCTGGCGGCAGCGCCGGCCACCGCGGTCTGGCGGTTCACGCGCGACCTGCCGGTAGGTGCAGGCGGTGGGGCCGATGCCGGTGAACCGTCCTGGCGCTGGCGTTCGTGGCGCTGGTCACACGCGGGCGACTATCCCGCCACCGTCGCCGCGCTCGAGCAGGTCCTCGATGCCCCCAACAAGGGCCGCTACACCCACTACCACGTCGTCCGCCTCCGCGACCGCTGGCCGACGCCTGTCGCCGAGCAGACGCGCGACGTTCCATCGCCGGACGGGCGATGGATCGCGCGGGAGGTCGATGGCGGAGAAGCGCAGGTCGACGCGCGGGACGAGCGGTCAAGTCTACACTTCCGCGCCGTCCGCATCGTTGACGCTTCCAGCACGATCGTCTCGCAGCCCCTCGCGGTCTGGCAGATCGAGGACATAGGTTTCTCGAGCCCAGTCGTGTTCACCTGGCGACCGGGACACGATCAGGTCGTCGTCGGCTGGTCCGGTACCGGCGACGGATGCAACCTGCACGGCGGGGCAGAGCTGTTCCTGTGCGACGCACCGTCGGGCGCGCTAACACCGCTCGCGGTCACCGGCACGCGCGCCGCATTCGATCCGAGCGGAGCGCGGCTGGCCAGCGTAGGCGTGATGGGCGACGGGCAGGATGCGGACGGCAACTACCGCTACAAGGGCGTCGTAACGGTGCTCGATATCGATGCTGGCGCCGTGCTATCCGCAACGTTCGCCGCGCAGGAGATCGATGATCGCGTCACGTGGTCCCCCGACGGCAGCGCCCTCGTCGCCACCGCCGTGGACGACTACGCGGTCTGCGCCGAGTTCAACGCCAGCCACCTAATCCGCTTCGCCATCCAGGCCGGGCAGCTGACGGCGACCGCCCTGACGGCCTCGGCACCCGGCCTCCGGCGTGCGACCGCGTGGCGGGGCGACGGCACGTTGGACGTGGACGTGTTTGACGCGGGGTGGGTGGCGTGGGACACGAAGGCGTCACGGACGGAGCGGCGGGATGCGGCGACGGGGGCGCTCGTCAGGCCATAGGGCCGCTCAGCGGAATGGATGGCGCGAGGCCCGCGCACCGCGACGCGCGAGCGCCTCGCGCAACAGGGCCTCGATCGTCCGTCCGAGCGTGCGCCCGTCTCCAGCGCAAGCCGCTGGGTTTCAGCCAAGACATCTTCATCCAGGTTGATCGTCGTCCTTATGGATCAAACCTTACGGCCCGTGCATCCGTGATGCCAACCCGGACCGGCGGGCGTCGCCCCAATCGTGACGACGCCTGCCGGCCCGACGATCGAGGCGCCTACGCCGCCGCCTCGTCCATCTCCATCAAGCCCATGATGTTGCCGTCCAGATCCTTCACGTACGCCAGCCAGCCCATCCCCGGGATCGGCGCCTTCGGCAGCGCGACTGTGCCGCCGAGCGCCACGGCCTTGGCCACCGCCGCGTCGCAGTTCTCGACACCGACGGTGCAGACGAAGGCGTCGACAGCCGCGCCCTCCGCCGGCACGTCGCCCATGCGCTTGACCATGCCGCCGTCGATGCCGGGCGTGCCCTCGGCGCCGGTCGTGATCATCCAGTACTCCATCGGGCCATCCCATTTCGTAATGGTCCAGCCGAAGAGGTTCGTATAGAACGCGGCCATGCGCTCGGGGTCGGCGGCATGGATCTCGAAGTGCACTGGGCGGGACATCGTCCTGGCTCCTTGAAGTACGTCGGGGCGGTGCATACCGCGCCCCGCGGCGGC
>JBDTSC010000386.1:0-3802 GCA_039931375.1 Ardenticatenales bacterium | reverse complement strand
GCTTGCGCATCCGCGCCCGCCAACGGGTCCCTCGCCCACGACGTGGGAGAGGGACAGGCCGCGCGCCCCCGGCGCGGCCAGGGTGAGGGCCAGCCGACCGCCCCCCTTGACACCCACCCCCAAGCCGTGCTACCTTCCCCCGCAATTCACCGAAAGGAGGCGCACGCGATGATCCTGTCCCAACCGCTCGGCACTTCGCCCGAGGCTCGCGTGCGCCTGGACAACGTGTAAGTCAGCGACGTCTGCATCCCAGACATTTCGCGGCCACGGGGCGTATGCCACCGTGGCCGTTTTCGTTTCCGCCGGCGCGCGACGCCGGCCCACGAGCGCCGCGGGGATCGCCTCCGCGGCGCTTTGCGTTGTCCTCCTCGGCCCCGACAACCGATCCGTTTGCTACGTCACAGCCCACCCTCTCCGCGTCACAAGGGGACGCCGAACATGCAGTCCAACCCGGTCGGAACCCCGACAGCCAGCGCACGGCGGCTGATCGTCCACTACCTGCGACCGCATCGAGCTAGGATCGCGCTGCTCTGCGTCCTGCTGCTGGGCCACATCGGCCTGCAGCTGGGCATCCCGCAGTTCATCCGCGCCTTCATCGACCAGACCGTCGCGGGCGCGCCGCCGCGGGCGCTCGTGTGGATCGCGGTGGCCTTCCTGGGCGCGGCGGTCGTGAACGAGCTGTTCAGCGCCGCCGTCACCTGGATGGGCCAGGACGTGCGCTGGCGGGCCACCAACTCGCTGCGCGCGGACCTGACGCGCCACGCGCTGCGGCTCGACCTCACGTACCACGGCGCGCAAACGCCGGGCAAGATGATCGAGCGGCTGGACGGCGACGTCACCGAGCTGTCCAACCTGATGAGCGACTACGCCCTGCGCGCCGCGGGCAACGTCCTCACGCTTGTGGGCGTACTCGTGCTCCTAGCGCGCGAGGACGTCTGGCTCGGGCTGGCGTTCGCAGCGTTCGTCCTCGTCGTCGCCGCCACGTTCCGGCCGATCGGCCGCATCGCGGTGCCGGCATGGACCGTCGCGCGCGAGGCGAACAGCGAGTTCATCGGCTTCATCGAGGAGCGGCTGCACGGCACCGAAGATATCCGGGCCGCTGGCGCGGTGCAGTGGACGATGGCCCAGCTGCAGAACGCCACCGGCCACATGATGCGCGTCGAGCGGCGCGCCTCGCTGTACGGCAGCACGCTGTGGATGGCGACGATCGTCCTGTTCACGGCGGCGCACGCGCTGGCGTTCGGCTTTGGCGCACACCTGTACGTTCGCGGCGTCATCACGATCGGCACCGTCTACCTGATCTTCCACTACACCGAGATGCTGCGGCACCCGTTCGAGATGCTCGTCGAGCAGCTGCAGGACCTCCAGCGCGCCGCCGGCAGCCTGAAGCGCGTGACGGAACTGCTGGGCACGCCGTCCCGCGAGGCGGACGTCGCCCTCCCCGTCGCGCTGCCCGCCACGCGGGCGCTGGGCGTGGCGTGCGAGGCGGTCGGCTTCCACTACCCGGACGGCGTCGCGGTGCTGGACGATGTGTCGTTCCACCTCGCGCCGGGCCGCGTCCTGGGCTTGCTCGGGCGGACGGGCTCGGGCAAGACGACCCTTGCGCGATTGCTCATGCGGCTGTACGACCCGACCGCGGGCGCCATCCGCCTGGGCGATGTGGACACGCGCGCCGCGGCGCTGGCCGAGGTGCGCTCGCGCGTGGCGTTCGTGACGCAGGACGTGCAGCTGTTCAGCGCGACGGTCCGCGACAACCTGACGCTGTTCGACGGCGCGATCCCGGACGATCGGGTGACCGAGGTCATCGCGTCGCTCGGGCTCGGTCCGTGGCTGGCGGCGCTGCCGGACGGGCTGGACACGGAGCTGCAGACGGGCGGCGGCGGGCTGTCGGCGGGCGAGGCGCAGCTGCTCGCGTTCGCGCGGGCCTTCCTGAAGGACCCGGGGCTCGTGATCCTGGACGAGGCGTCCGCCCGCTTGGACCCGGCCACCGAGGCGCACATCGAGCGCGCCGTCGACCGGCTGCTCGAGGGGCGCACGGGCATCGTCCTCGCCCACCGCTTGGGGACGGTCCATCGGGCCGACGACATCCTGATCCTGGAGGATGGACGCGTGCGCGAGCACGGTGACCGGGTCGCGCTCAGCGCCGATCCATCGTCCCGCTTCCGTTCCCTGCTGGCCACGGGCCTCGAGGAGGTGCTCGCATGAGCGAGACATTCGACGTGGATCCGCTTCCGACGCCGGCGCTGTCGCCCACGCCTCGCCCGCCGAGCACGTGGTGGATGGCGGCCAAGCTCAGCGCGGCGTTCCCCCGCATGTGGCTGGCGGACGCCGTCGCCTGGGGCTTCGTGTGGGCGGCGCCGCTGGCCGTCGGCAGCGTGCTCAAGTTCGTCCTGGACGGGCTGACCGGCGCGGAGCCGTTGGCCGCGCTGCCGCTGGCGATCGGCGCGCTCGTCGCGCTGGCGGTCGGGCGGCTGGGCGCGATCGTCGGCGGCATCTGGGTGAACATGACGTTCGTGAACTACGTGGCCGTGCTGCTGCGCGCGAACGTCATGGACCGCCTGCTGGCCCGGCCGGGCGCGCTGCCGCTGCCCGAACCGCCCGGCAAAACCGTCAGCCGCCTGCGGGACGACGTGCGCGACCTGATGTGGGCCACGGAGTGGTCCGTCGATCTGGTGGGCATGACCGCGGTCGCCGTGATCAGCCTGATCGTCCTCGTGCGGGTCGACGCCGTGATCACGGCGCTCGTGTTCCTGCCGCTCGTCGGCGTCGTGTGGCTGGTGCACCGGCTGCGCAGCCGGCTGATGCACTACCGCGACGCGGCGCGCATCGCCACGGCGCAGGTGACGGGCTTCCTGGGCGAGACGTTTGGCGCCATCCAGGCCGTCAAGGTGGCGGGCGCCGAGGCGCCCGTGGTCGCGCGCTTCGATGCGCTCAACGAGACGCGCCGCGCGGCGGCGATGGCCGATACGCTCTTCTCGGCGCTGCTGAACAGCGTGTTCGTCGGCGTCGTGAACCTGGGCACCGGCCTGATCCTGCTGATGGCCGCCTACCGGATCCGATCCGCATCGCTGACCATTGGCGATCTGGCGCTGTTCGTCTTCAACCTGGGCGTCGTGGCCGACGCGACGTTCGCATTCGGCAACCTGCTGGCGCGCCACAAGCAGGCCGGCGTCTCCCGCGACCGCCTGTCCCGCCTCCTCGACGGCGCGCCGACGACGGCCCTCGTCGCCCCGCGCGCCCTCGACCTGCGCGACCGGCCGCTCGTGCCGGTCGCGGTCGCCCGCCGCGACGCGGACCGCCTCGACTACGTCGAGGTGCGCGGCCTGACGTACCGCCACCCGACCACCGGCCGCGGTGTGGAGGGCGTCGACCTGCGCATCGCCCACGGCGAGTTCGTCGTCGTCACCGGCCGCATCGGCGCCGGCAAGTCGACGCTGGTGCGCGCGCTCCTGGGCCTCCTGCCGCCGCAAGCCGGCGAGGTGCGCTGGAACGGACGCCGCGTCGACATCGCCGACCTCAACGCGTTCATGGTCCCGCCCCGCGCCGCCTACAGCGGCCAGGTGCCGCGCCTGTTCTCCGACACGCTCCGCGACAACCTCCTCCTGGGCCACGCCGCGGACGACGACGCCCTGGCGATCGCCCTCCACACCGCCGCCTTCGACGCGGACGTCGCGCACCTGGACGATGGCCTGGGCACGCGCGTCGGCGAGCGCGGCGTGAAGCTCTCCGGCGGCCAACTCCAACGCGCCGCCGCCGCGCGGGCGCTGGTGCGCACGCCGAGCCTGCTGGTCTTCGACGACCT
>JBDTSC010000385.1:0-3805 GCA_039931375.1 Ardenticatenales bacterium | reverse complement strand
CCGCCCATCATCTTTATGTACGCGTACGGGATCGGCAGGATCGACGCGCTGGACCACGGCGCCGCCGCCACCGGACCGATCGCCTGCGCGCCGCCGACGAGCGGCTGGAGCGGGTGGCCCGGCAGGAAGGGCGCGAGGTGCGCGCGCACTCCGATCGGCCCCATGCCGGGGCCGCCGCCGCCGTGCGGGATGCAGAACGTCTTGTGCAAATTGAGGTGGCACACGTCCGCGCCCAGTTCGGCCGGGCGGCAAAGACCCACGAGCGCGTTCATGTTCGCGCCGTCCAGATACACCTGACCGCCACCGGCGTGGACGCGCGCGCAGATGTCTTTCACCGTGCCCTCGAAGACGCCGTGCGTGCTCGGGTACGTGATCATGAGCGCGGCCAAGGACGCGCCATGCCGATCGATCTTCGCCTGCAGATCGGCGACGTCGATGTTGCCGTGGTCGTCGCACGCCACCGGCACGACCTTCAGCCCGGCCATGACGGCCGAGGCGGGGTTCGTGCCGTGGGCGCTGGTCGGGATGAGGCAGATCATGCGATCCGCGTCCCCGCGCGCGCGATGCCAGGCGCGGATGCACAGCAGCCCTGTGTACTCGCCCTGCGAGCCCGCGTTCGGCTGCAGGCTGACGGCGTCAAAGCCGGTGATCGACGCCAAATCCGCCTCGAGCTCCGCGAACAGAGCGCGGTACCCTTCCGATTGGTCGTCCGGCGCGAACGGGTGGAGGTCCGCGAAGCCCGGCCACGAGATCGGCAGCATCTCGGCGGCGGCGTTCAACTTCATCGTGCAGCTGCCGAGCGGGATCATCGAGGTCGTGAGGCTGAGATCGCGCGCCTCGAGGCGGCGCATGTAGCGCTGCATCTCGGTCTCGCTGGTGTACGTGTGGAACACGGGGTGCGTCAGGAACTCCGAGCGCCGCTCGAACGGCGCCGCCCAGCCGTCCGCGGCCCCCACGATGGCCACATGGACGATGTCGTCCACGCCGGCGGCGTCCGCGCCGAACGCGCGGGCGATCGCGACGAGATCGGCCGGCGTCGCGGTCTCGTCCAGGGCGATGCCCAGGTGCACGCCGTCGTCGTAGACCCGCACGTTGATCCCGGCGTCCGCGGCCAGCGCGGCGGCGACGTCGCGCGCCGAGAGGCCGGTCGGCGGACGGACGCGCAGCGTATCGAACACCAGGCCGTCGTCCACCAACGCGCCGAGGTCCGCCAGCACACTGCGCAGTGCCGCGGTCAGCCGCCGGACGTTGCGCGCGATCCGCGTGAGCCCGTCCGGCCCATGGTACACCGCGTACATGGACGCGACGACGGCCAGGAGCACCTGGGCGGTGCAGATGTTGCTCGTGGCGCGATCGCGCCGGATGTGCTGTTCGCGCGTCTGCAGCGTGAGCCGCAAGCCCGGGCGCCCTTCGGCGTCGATCGACACCCCGACGAGCCGGCCCGGCATCTGCCGCTGGAACGCCTCGCGCGTGGCCATGAACGCCGCGTGCGGCCCGCCGAAGCCGAGCGGCACCCCGAAGCGCTGCGTGTTGCCGACGGCGACGTCCGCGCCGAGCTCGCCGGGCGGGGTGAGGAGCGTCAGCGCCAGCAGGTCGGACGCCATCACGACCATCGCCCCGCTGGCGTGGGCCCGCTCGATCACGGCGCGCGGATCGCGGATCCGGCCGTGGGTGTTCGGGTACTGCAACAGGCAGCCGAAGGGCAGAGAGGCGCCGGACGCGCCGTTCGCGCTGGTCGCCGATGCGCCGTTCGGCGCGGCCGCCGCGATGGCGCCGCTCGCCTCGCCGCCTGTGACGGCGGCGACCGGGCCGAAGTCGAAGCCGTCCGGATCGGCGACGACGAGCCGGATGCCGAGCGGCTCGGCCCGCGTAGCCAGGACGGCGATCGTCTGCGGGTGGCAGTCGTCGGCCACGAAGAAGACGTCGGCGCCATCCGCGGCGTGCAGGCGGTGGCACATCGTCATCGCCTCGGCCGCGGCCGTCGCCTCGTCCAGCATGGACGCGTTCGCGACGTCCAGCCCGGTCAGGTCGACGACCATCGTCTGGAAGTTGAGCATCGCCTCCATGCGCCCCTGGGCGATCTCGGCCTGATAGGGCGTGTACTGCGTGTACCAGCCCGGGTTCTCGATGATGTTGCGCAGGATCACCGGCGGCGTGAGCGTCCCGTGGTAGCCCAGGCCGATGAACGACTTGGCCATGCGGCGGCCCGTCGAACCGTCCGCGAGACGAACGGCGACGCCGTTGCGACCGGCCAGCTCGCGAAGGCGCGCCAGGGCCTCGTGCTCCGTGAGGGGCGCGCCGAGCTCGAGCGCCGACGATTGCCGGATGCCGTGCGGCACGACGACATCGATCAGGCCGTCCAAGCTGGACAGGCCGAGCGAGGCGAGCATCGGCGCGACCTCGTCGGGGCGCGGGCCGATGTGGCGATCGGCGAACACATCAGGGGGAAGTGCGACAGGTGGGCGCGAGTCGGTCATCGGGGCGTTTATCCTCGGAACGCGGTCACGGCGCAGGATGCGGATCCGCCATCGAACGCGCGCGCCGACGGGCATCGCGGACGGGCACGGACACAGCGGGTTGAGGGTACCATTCCGCGGCGGCGGGGGCCAAGCGGCTATGATCTACGTAGCGGCACGTCGGCCGCGGGCGGCGCCGTGGGTGCGGGGCGGCCGACAGAGCGAAGGCAAGGCGAAGTATGACGGTGCGGTCGAACGACGAACCAGCCACGGATCGAGAGCCGGTGAAGACCGCCGCCGAGCCCGATGCTTGGACATCCGCCGCGTTCGAGGGCGAGTTTCTGCGCGGGCCGCGAACGCGCCGCCGCGAAACGCGCGAACTGCTGCGGATCTTCGTCGAGTTCGTGCGCGGCTTTCGCACGTTCCACTTTCTCGACCCGTGCGTCACGATCTTCGGGTCGGCGCGCTTCGGCCCGGACCATCGCTACTACGCGCTGGCCCGCGAGATGGGCGGGCGCCTGGCCCGCGCCGGCTTCGTGACGATGACGGGCGGTGGTCCGGGGATCATGGAGGCGGCGAACCGGGGCGCGTCCGAACAAGGCGGCGTCTCCGTCGGCAGCAACATCCGGTTGCCGCACGAACAGGGCACGAACCCATACGTTGGAGTGAGCGTCACGTTCGACTACTTCTTCATCCGCAAGGTCATGCTGCTCAAGTACTCGATCGGGTTCGTGATCTTCCCGGGCGGCTTCGGCACGCTGGATGAGCTGTTCGACGCCACGACGCTGATCCAGACGGGCAAGATGCACGATTTCCCCGTCGTCCTCATGGGTGTCGACTACTGGCAGCCGCTCATCACGTACCTTCGCACCACGTTTCAAGCGGCCGGCACGGTGGACGCCATCGACATCGACCGCCTCTTCCTGACGGACCGGCCCGAAGAGGCCCTGGCCCACCTGCTGCGCTACGCGACGGACACCCATGGCCTGCGCTGGCGGCCGTTCCGCCCGCTGTGGTTCCTCCGCGAGACCGGCAACGGCCCGGAGCCGGATCCCGCCGCGTCCGCGCCGACGTGAGACGGTTCGGGTCGTATCCTTGCCCTGTCACCCGTCGTTATAGCCAGTGCTCGCGCGCGGCCGCTTCGCGTCGGCCACGCCCAGACGCTCGCCGCCTCCCGCGGCCGAGGAGGACACGAATGCTTCGCACTACATCGCCCGCCCGCCGTACCAGAAGGCGCTATTTCGGCACGATCGGCGTCCTGCTGGTCGCCATGGCATGCATGACGCTCGCCCCAGCCGCGTCCGCGCAGCCGGTCACGGTGTACAACTGGCAGAAGATCGCGTCCATCA
>JBDTSC010000384.1:0-3809 GCA_039931375.1 Ardenticatenales bacterium | reverse complement strand
TCGCCACCGACGGCCCCCGCCTCGTGGCCACGGACGCGCCGACGACAACGGTCGATGCGCTCTCGCTGTCGAACGGCGCCGCCGTGCGCGTGGCGCTGTTGTGGCAAGGCGAGGGTGATCTGCCATCGCTCGTGCTGGCCGACAACGACGGCCGCTGGGCGGTGACCGTTCCGCCGCCGCCCCGCTGGAACGCGCCGGTTCGCCGCGATGTGCGTGAGCTGCGCATACCCCGCGAAGCGCAGTCCGGCGCGGCCGAATTGCGGCTGCCCAGCGGGACGATCGTCGGCCGCTGGCGGGTGACCAGCGCACCGCTGACGACGACGGCGCCGCCGCTCGTGGCGCAGGCCGGCGCGACGTTTTCCGGCATCGGCACGCTGCTCGGCATCGTCCAAGTGGACGGCGGCGCGCCGCGACGGGCCGATGATCCCATCGCGAGCGTTCTGGCGCGCGCAACCCCAGGCCCGCCGATGACCGTCACCCTGGCATGGCGGGCGGCCGGCGACGGCAGCGACGATGACCGTGAGGACAGTGGCGACGGCGGCGCGGGCGACGCCGGGACGCCGGGGCGCGCCCCGTTTGTCGCGGTGAGCGACCTCACGGTCTTCGTCCAGATCCTCGACGCCACGAACCGGGTCGTCGCCCAGAGCGACGCGCGTCCGGCGGGCGGGACGCGGCCGACGACCGGATGGCGGGCTGGCGAGGTGATCATCGATGCGCATCGCCTCGAGTGGCAGGATGGGTCGGTGACGCCGCCGCTGCGGTTGATCGCCGGACTGTATGATGCGGTCAGCGGGGTGCGGGCGCGCACGGTGGGGCGCACGGATGCCGTGGAGTTGGGGCGGAGCAACGGCGGTGCGGGACCGTGAGCGAGCGGGGCGGGTGATCCCGAGCTGCCTGGCTTCGTGCTACCGCTGGAAGACGTCTGGCGCTGATACCAATCCGACGCATTTCGATCGTGTGATGTCCAGGTAGGGGCACCCCCCCGTGGGTGCCCTCGTCGTTTGCGCGACCCACGAGGGCACCCACGGGGGGGTGCCCCTACCTGCGAACATCGCGGTTGCCAACGCGGCCGCAATGCGGTGGATTGGTGTCAGCGGTGAGCATACGGCAGGTAGATCCACCACCGTCCCCGCTTCGTCGCCGTAGCCGTAGCCGTCGCCGTAGCCGTAGCCGTCGCCGTAGCCGTGGCCGTCGGCGTAGCCGTGGCCGTCGGCGGCTCCGGCGTCTCGGTGGGCGCCGCGGTGCCGGTCGCGGTACTTGGCGTCGGGCTGGGCGGGATCGACGTCTCGGTCGCGATGGGCGGGACAGAGGACGTCGTCGGCTCGGGCGAGGACAATGGGTCGGGCGTGAGCGTCGCGGTCGGCGTCTCGAGCGGATCCGGCGTGTCGGTCGGTGTCTCGGCGGGCGTCCCTTCCGACGTGGGCGTCTCGGTCGGCGTCGCGGTCACCGGCGTCTCGGTGGGCGGCGTGCCCGACGTCTCGGTCGGCACGGGCGTCTCGGCCGGCGGCGCCGTGGCGGTGAGGGCGGGCGATGTGGCGGCGCCGCCGACGCGCAGGTAGAGCGGGACGTGGGCGCGGCCCAAGGCCGCATCGCCCGACGCGGCCACGGCGGCCGACAACGTCTCGTCGCCGCTGCCGCCGTTGTACGTTTGGCGCAGCCAGACCAGCACCGGGGCGTCGCCGTGGACGATGGCCGAGCCGGTGAACTGCATCGCCAGCGCGTCCTGGTCGGCGGCCACGAAGCGGTGCGTGCCGCCGGGCGGGATCACGGCGTGGCACGGCGCACCGCAGTCCGTCACCGGCACGCCGGCCTCGTCGCGCGGCGTGAGGTCGACGGTCGCGTCCGTCGTTCCCGGGTTGTGGACGATCGCCTCGCTGATGCCG
This sequence comes from Ardenticatenales bacterium, assembly GCA_039931375.1. Classification (GTDB taxonomy): domain Bacteria; phylum Chloroflexota; class Anaerolineae; order Epilineales; family Epilineaceae; genus Avedoeria. The sequence continues at coordinate 1,926 of JBDTSC010000384.1, read as the reverse complement.
CCGTCGGGCGCCCATGGCCGGTGCCAGCGCCACAGAATCCAGTCCGCGGCGGCGGCGCTGGACGGCATCGCCAGCGTCGCCGCCGCGCGCGCGACGCCGCCGCCGGGCGGCGGGGCGACGCCGACGAGCTGGACGACGGCCGCGACCACGGGGCCGTCGGCGCTGATCGTCGCGGTGGCCAGGCAGCCGGCGGGCAGCGTCGCGGCGGGGACGTCGTCGGCCGCGGTGTCGAACAGCGTCATCGTCGCGGGAAGAATCGTGCGCGGGCCGTGGACGTACGTCTGGCCGTCGCATGTGCCCCCGACGCCGCGGTACATCACTTGGACGGCCACCGGCCCATCGCCCGCGTTCTGCACCGCGATCCAGGCGCGCTCGAGCACGGCGTCGTCCCGCGCCGCGCCCTGGGCGACGAGCGGGACGTGGAGGATGGACGCCGCGTCGTACGCCGGCACGCCGTCGAAGTCGTACGTGGCCCGTTGGCTGGACTCGACGTCGTGGATCACGTGGACCGCGACATCGACCGCGGCCGTGACGCGCATGCTGCCCAGGAAACCGTAGGGCGTGTTCGGCAGTACGCCGACGAAGGCGCTGTCCTTGCCCAGGTCGAGCGTGACGGACGATCCCGGCTGGACGATGTAGGACTTGCTGACGACCGGCGTAACATCGCCCGCGGCGAACAGTTCGACCGTGGCGATTGCCACCTGGCCCGTGTCCGTGTTCTGGATCGAGACCAGCGCCGTGTGCCCGTTGTACTTCAGCAGCGCCAGCGGCACGAGCACCTCCTGGCCCGGCTCGGGGGCGACCTCGGCGATGTAGCCACCGCTGCTCAACCAACGCGTCACGGACAGCGCGCGGATCAGCCGATCGCTGCTGACGATGACCGCGTACGCGCCGTTCAAGAGCTCTTCCGGGTAGGCGAAGTCCGTCGATCCGCGCGGCGGAACGCCAGGACGGGCGATGGAGACGGGCTGGACCGCGGCCGCGCCCTGCTTGTAGAAGTCGGCGAGGATGACGGCCGGCGCCGCCACGTCCTGGTTCACCACGACAAGCCGCGTGCCGCCGGGGCCCTGGATGCCCGCCGGCGCGGCGCTGAGCGGGACGGCACGCGCGGCGACGAGGGTGAGGAGGGCGGCCGCGAACGCTCCAAGCGCGGCGAGGGCGAGCGCGGCGCGACCGAGGGTCGAGCGAGCGCGGAGGAGCGAAAGGGACGTCTCGCGAACGGAGCGACGGGGCGATGGGTGCATCGGAGCGCTTCCTTGTGGGTCGTGATGGGATTGGGCGATGGCTATATTGAACGATGGCTATGGAGTGTGACACCCATCCGCGCGAAAGGGTACCGGCGAGATCGCGGCTCGGCGGGGGTTGGGACGTCCGGAGCCGCAATCCCTTGTGTCCCAGGGCTTGGTCATGAACGAGCCAGGGGCCTCGGCCCGTGGCGTCGGTGGAATTCAGGCGCCATGTCCAAGCCCACGCCCCGCGCCCGCCGTCGCGTATACTGCCGCCGACTCATCTGTCCCGCCCGCACGCCGGAGGTGCCGCCCATGTCGATGCCGTCCTCGCGCCGTCGCCGCCCGCTCCCCGTCGCCGCGACGCTGATCGCCGCGACGCTGCTCCCCGCAATGGCCGCCGGCTGCTCCAAGGCCGCACCGACGCCGCAGCTCGTCGGCGTCGACGGCGCGCAGTCGCAGGCGCAGTCGCAATCGCCCGGCGCCGCCGCGGTCGCGCAGGCGCCCGCCGCCCCCGCGTCCGGCTCGCCGACGCAGGCGTTCAACCGGCTGCGCGAGGCCGCCATCGCCCAGGACTGGGGCGCCTTCTACGACGGCATGGGCCCGACGATGCGCCAAGCGGACGCCGCCGACCCGGCGCGCGCGCAGCTGGACGCGTCGCTGTCCGCGCGCGAGAAGTTCATCCAGGGCATGGAGGGGA
>JBDTSC010000383.1:0-3813 GCA_039931375.1 Ardenticatenales bacterium | reverse complement strand
CCACGGCTAAGGGGGTGAGATTGCTTCAGATGCCCAGAACGGGACAACCCTGGGGCAACTTCACTGGAGGAATATCACCTTTGACGGCACGTGGCAGGCCTGCCGGCGACATGACGCACCGCGTGAAGCCGCGTGCTCCGCGGTCGCGATATCCGATCGTTTGCGGCGTCTTGGCGCTCGGCGTGCTGCTGGCGGGCTGTTCAGCGCATCCGGAAGCGAGCCCGCCCCGTTACGACCCCGGCACCAACGTCGCAGCGGGCGTCGGTCTCGCCGCCTCGCGTGGCACCCTCGGCGCGCCACCGCGCCCCACCCTGGACCGCTCGACGCCGCGCCGAGGTGGCATCCATGCCGAGCACGGCGCCAGTGGTGACCTGCCGCCGGTGCCAGACGTGGCCGTCGACGCGGACGCCGGCTACGCCTTCGTTCGCCACAACGGAGCCACTATCACGGTCGACGCGCTTGTCGACGGCCATGCGATCCGGACGTTGACTTGGGACGGGCCGATGACTCTCGATGCGGCGTCGCATCGGCTGTACATCGACCACGACGCTGAGCCAGCGCTATTAACCATCATCGACACGCGCTCGCTCGAACGGGTCGGTGGGATGCCGTTGCCGGCGCGCCGGGAGACGTCGGCGGCGGACGCGCGGGACGCGAGCTGGGGCGAGCGGCAGGTCGCCCCGGTCCTGCTGCCTACGCGGGGATCGGTGCTCGTCTTTCGGGGCGGCGTGGCCCAGGAGGTCGACCCGGCCAGCGGCACCGAGGGCCCGATCCGCCTGGTGCCCTTTCCCGACCTCACCGCGCCGATCCGTCAGGCACTCGGGTCGCCGGATGGCGGCACGCTCTTTGTGGCGGCGAACGTTGTCGATGACCCGGTATACGACCTGAACACGCGGATCGCTGCGCTCGACGTCGTGACCGGGCGGACACTGTGGAGCCAAACGGTCTTCGGCCACCTCACGTTCCACTTCACGTGGGGCGACCGGTTGCTCACCGCGGCGCACTGGGGCCAAGGCGATGGCGCCAACCTCTATGTCTGGGATCGGAACGGCCTGGCAGTGCGCAGCGAGGGCTGGCCCACCCGCATTCACAGCGCGTTCCACGACCGCGCGGACCACCGCATCGTGGTCTGGATCGACCAGTTCATCGAGCAAGACATCCTGGCCGTCCTGGACGACGAGGGCCTCGACCTGCGCCACGTGGTCGATGCCCCGACCAACGCCGACCTGATCGGCCGGGACGACGCCGCCGACCACTGGCTGCTCGACGCCGGCGACACGACCCTCGTCGTCGACAACGACGTCCTCCTGTTCCCGCCCGTGGCGCGCACGGTCCCGCAAGCGCCCGGCGAACGGTCGTACGGCCGGTCGGCCGTCTCGCCGGGCTGGCCGGAGGACCGTTCGATCGTCCGCGCGACCGTCTTTCCCGACGCGGTGCTCTGCTTCGGCCCGTCGCGCGAGCACAGCCTCGCCGTGAGCGACGATCTGGGAACGACGTGGCAATCCATTCACGCCGGCCTGCCGACGTGCCACGACGAGATGCACGAACCACCCGTGCTCGCGCCGAGCTTCCCCGACGATCGGATGATGTTCCTGCGCGTGCCGCGGCTCGGGGTCTTCCGCTACGACCGCTCCGATCCGGTGTGGCGCCCCGCCAGCGACGGCCTCCGTGCGTTGAGCGTCCAAGACCTGGTGCTCTCGCCGCGTTTCGAGGTCGACCGGACCTTGATCGCGCTCTCGAAAGACCGTGGTGCGCCGATCAACGCCTTCGCGCCCGAGGGCGCTGCGCACCTCGCGACGGCTTGGATCTCGCGCGACGCGGGCGACGGCTGGTCCGCGCTCGGCGACTTCGACGCCATCGCGTTCTCTGCCGATCCCCGGACCCCTCGGCGCCTCTACGCGTTTCGCGAGGGGGCGACGGTGCTCGAGGTCAGCGACGACTTCGGGGCCACTTGGCGGGAGAGCGGGCGACCGCTATGGACCAACGGGGACGAGCGCCCCGAGGACCAAGTCGTCGCGGCAACGGCTATCCGCCGAGGCGCCAACGCGGCGGACGTGCTGTTCGTACGCATCGCGGCGCGCCCGGATCGCATCTTCGAAGGCACGGTCCTCGTTGGATCGACCCTCGTCGGATCGACGCTCCGATCGACCGACCGTGGCCAGACGTGGCATCCCATCGACGTCGGGATGCCGGAGGCGCGCTCGGACCGCTTGAGGTTCGAGCGCGCTGGAGGTCGATCGACGGTGCTGTGGACGGGCTGGACGTGGAACGAGGGGGCGCGGCGGAACTTCATCGACATCTGGCGATCGGACGACGACGGCGCGACGTGGCGCACGCTTCAGTCGCCTTCAGTCGGCGGGCCGATTCGTGCGATCGACGCTTTGCCCGGCGGCGGCCTTCTGATCACCGATGACGACGAGCGTTTCCACGTGCTCCCGCTCGATGCGCTTGTGGATGCGCCCATCCCGGAAGAGGTCGACGGCGACGGCGACGACGAGCCGTCCCGGTGATCTGCCGGCCCCGTCGCGTGGAGCTGTAGCGGCAGCAAGAGCGACGTCGTACCGTGGCGACAACCGAACCGTCGCGCCGTCGGGCGCGTTGGGTGGATAGGAAGCTCAATCGCTCCACCGCGAGTCTAGCCTCTTCCCGCATGCATTCCACATCGCAGCCGCCCGCGCCGCCAGTCCTGCTGCGACCGCCGATCGAGCGGTGTCCGCCTCGGCGTGCGTCAGCCGATGGTCTTCATGCCCATTGCCGTGGCGCGGGCGTCGATGTCGTCCTCGAGCCACGACTTGAGGTTGCCGAGAAAGAACGACCAGGCCTGAGCCGTCTGCGCATGGACGTCGTCGTCCGCGTAGCCGGTGTGCTCGAGGTGAAGCGTCGTCCGGTTGCCATCGGCCGTGAACGTGAAGTGGTGTACGCAACGTTCCAAACCCGACCCACCCCAACGCCCAAGCCTTGACCTGCCGCGCCAGCGTGTCCGTCCACGGAAGCGGGGCAGGTCAAGGCTTGGGCTGCTTCCGAACCGAGGAGGGCGCGCGTGTCTTCTGCGACTTCCGTTCCTGCGTGGCCACCGTTCGCAAGCAGGGCGGCGACGTCCTTGAGGCCCTCACGGCTGTCATCAACGGCCAGCCTCTCAACCTTCAGCCGGCATGCCCGCCTGAGCAGTTACCATGAGCTTAACGTGGCCGACGAAGCCGGCGCAACTGAAGCACCAGCCGTCGCCGACGCCGTAGTACGACATGCCCCACTTCACGGAGCGCTTCAGGCCGGGCATCGTCTCGGCCGCCAGAGCATCGACCCGTTCGGCGATGCCGCGCTGCGGCTGCGGCAGGCTTGCGATGTAGGCGAGCACCGGCTTGTCGCCGCCGCTGCCTTCGCCGTGCTCGTTGATCGGCAGCGCGAAATCATGCGTGTCGGCGGTGAGGGCGTCAGCCTCGTTGACACTTCGAAGGCAAGAGCGGCGCGGCCGTGGGTGACGGGGGCTCCGGGGAGCAACGCGTAGGCCGCGGCGGTAGCTGCAACGTGAGGGCCGCAATCGCGGGAGCGAGGGACGAACGGAGCGGGCATCCGCCAACCGGCGATCAATCGTATGGCCGTAGGCGCTGGTTGCTGCGCGGAAGGCGCGGCGGAGTGCGCGCTGGAGACACGGGACGCGGGGGGTGGGAGGGAAGTAGGGCTTGGCCCTACCTTCGTGAACGCGAACCGGGCGCGCGGGATCGGCCTGACCGCAGCGAATCGACGCGAGCGTTCCGGACAGCGACGCGCGCGCTTTCAAGCCCCCGGCAGCACGCCGCCGCTCTCACCCCCCGC
>JBDTSC010000382.1:0-3889 GCA_039931375.1 Ardenticatenales bacterium | reverse complement strand
CTCGGGCTTCACCTAGGGAAGGAGTCCGCTGCGCGGACTGACACCCCGCAATGCAACCGCACCCTGTCAGTCTGCACAGCAGACTCCTTCCCTAGGAATAGCCCGAGACTTCAGTCTCCGGGCGTTCGCCGGCTCCGCGAGAATGCGTTCGCCCTGCAAGTGGACATGTCCGCTCCCGCCGGAGCTGTGGCGGGGCCGCGGTGGCAGCGCTGGCTCTGTCGACCTGTCTCCGGCGGCCTACACCAAATTCAACGCCTTCACTTTCGAAAGCTAAGCCTTCATATCCTCCGTTCAACGCCTTCACTTCCGAAAGTGAAGGCGTTGAATCGGCGGCCAATCGCCGCCGTCGCAGCGGCGCGGCGAAGCGGTAGGTGGCGATGGCTTGGATGAGGGTGGCCATGGGGTTCCTCCGTTGGATTGTGATGCGCGATCGTGAGCGCGCTTGCGGTCTGCCGGCGTCGGTCGCGCGGCCGACCGTCAAGAGACCAGCTGCGCGGTCGCTGTACCCGTCGCGAACCCGCCGCGCGGCCGCTGATCACCCGACGCTGCGACGGGCGAACCCGATTGACACACACATACACATGTGCATACTTACGCGCATGGCGATGACGAAGCGCGTTCAAGTGCTCATGGAGCCCGACGAGTTCGATCGGCTCGAGGCGTTGGCCCGTCAGCACCACTCGTCCGTGTCCGACCTCATGCGGGAAGCGGCGCGCGCCCACTGGCTAGCGGGCGCCACGGCGTCGCAGCGTTCCGCTGCCGCACGTGCGTTCCTTGATCTACCCGATGCGGAACTGCCCGCTTGGGACGAGCTGGAGCGCGAGATCGAAGCGCGGCGTGGCTAGAGTCTTTCTTGACACGAACGTCTTCCTCTACGCGGTGGGTGCGGAAGGGCCGCATCGGCAGTCCTGTCGGGACGTTCTCGTCGCTGTCGGGGAAGGACGGATCGAAGGCCTGACCAGCAGCGAAGTCCTGCAGGAGATCCTGCACGTGCGCTCGCGTCGTCTCGGGCAGCCCGACGCCATGGCGGCCGTGCAGGCGGCCGCGGCCCTCGTCGCCGATGTGCTGCCGGTGTCGCGCGCGGATGTCCTGTTCGCTTGCGACGTGCTCGACCGACATCCCCGACTCAATGCGCGCGATGCCATCCACCTTGCCGTGATGGCCGGCGCGGAACTGGACACCATCGTCAGCGTCGACACCCACTTCGACGGGCTTGTCGGCGTGCGACGGCTTGATCCCTCACAGGTCCAATCGGTACATCGGTAGGAACAACACGCCCCATCGTTCCGGCATCATCGGAACGCAACCCCTTCGGAGCCCCCATGCACGCCCCCCTCCCCTACGGCACCTGGCCCTCCCCCCTCACCGCCGCCCTCGTCGCCTCCGGCGCGCGCGGCATCACGGACGTCGTCGTGGACGGCGAGGCCGTCTACTGGGGCGAGACGCGCCCGGCCGAGGGCGGGCGGGTGACGATCATGCGCCGAGCGATCCGCAGCATCGACGCGGGCGGCACGGCCACGCAGGACGACGCGGTCGAGCTGCTGCCCGCGCCATGGAACGTCCGCACGCGCGTTCACGAGTACGGCGGCGGGGCGTTCACGGTGGCGGACGGGATGCTGTACTTCTCGCAGTTCGGCGATCAGCGGCTCTACCGGCTGCGGGTCACGCCCGCATCGCATGCGTCACCCACATCTCCCTCGACGACCGCGTCATCAGCTGCCCCTGCATCGTCCGCACCCCCCGCCCCACTCCCCATCGGCGCCGCGAACGGCTCCGCCGCCGGCGTCGATGCGGACGGGCCGACGCCGCTCACGCACGAGGGTCCGTGGCGCTACGCCGACGCGGTCGTCGACCATGCGCGCGGCCGGCTCATCTGCGTGCGCGAGGACCACTCGCCGGAAGCGGCGGATGCCGCCGGCCAGGCGCGCAACGAGGTCGTCGCGATCCACCTGGGCACCGGCGCGGCCCGCGTGCTGGCCACGGGCGCCGACTTCTACGCCGCCCCGCGGCTCAGCCCTGCGGGGGATCGTCTGTGCTGGCTGGCATGGTCGCATCCGAACATGCCGTGGGACGGCACCGAGCTGTGGCTGGCCGAATGGACGCCCGACGGCACGGTGACCCATGCGCGGCGCGTGGCGGGCGGGCCGGACGAGTCGATCGTCAGCCCGCTCTGGGCGCCGGACGGGACGCTGTGCTTCGCGTCGGACCGGTCGGGGTGGTGGAACCTGTACCGCCTCGACGTGGGCGATGTCGGCGTTGTGGGCGTTGTGGGCGATGTCGGCGATGTCGGCGATGTCGGCGGAGCGGACGACAGCCCCGACAGAGGCGATGGTGGCGCGAACGGCGACGGCATCGACGGCGCCGCCGCGCTCTGGCCGATGGACGCCGAATTCGGCCAGCCGCCGTGGCAGTTCGGCGGCGCGAGCTTCGGCTTCGATGGGGACGACATCGTCGCGGCGTACGGGCCGGCGGGCGCTCGGCGGCTCGGGCGGATCGAGGGCGCCGGCGGGCAGACGTCGACGTACGCGCTCGGGTTCACCGAACTCGGCAGCGTGCGCGTCGCGGGCGGGCGGGCGTTCATGGTCGCGGCGTCGCCTACGGCGGGGTCAGCGCTCGTGGCGGTCCGGCTGGACGGCGGCGATGCGTCCGAAGCGCCTGTCGCGCCCGAAGTGGCGGTCGTGCGCCGGCCGAGCGACCTCACGATCGACCCGGACCTCGTGTCCGTGCCGGAAACGATCGCCTTCCCGACGACGGGTGGTCGGGAAGCGTACGCCTTCTACTATCGGCCGCACAACCCGAGCGCCGACGCGCCCGCCGGCGAGCGGCCGCCGCTCATCGTCATCAGCCACGGCGGGCCGACCGGCAGCGCGTCCACCGGCCTCAGCGCGGCCATCCAGTTCTGGACCAGCCGCGGCTTCGCGCTGCTGGACGTGAACTACGGCGGCAGCACGGGCTACGGCCGCGCCTACCGCAACCGCCTGGACGGCGCGTGGGGCATCGTGGACGTGGACGATTGCGTGAACGGCGCCCGCTTCCTCGCGGCGCGCGGCGACGTCGACGCCGATCGGCTCGTGATCCGCGGCGGCAGCGCCGGCGGCTACACGACGCTGTGCGCGCTCGCGTTTCACGAGGTGTTCGCCGCAGGCGCCAGCCACTACGGCGTCGGCGACCTCGAAGCGCTGGCCAAGGACACGCACAAGTTCGAGTCGCGCTACATGGATCGCCTGATCGGCCCCTACCCCGAACGCCGCGACGTGTACATCGAACGCTCGCCGATCCACCACATCGACGCCCTGGAGTGCCCGATCATCTTCTTCCAGGGCCTGGAGGACAAAGTGGTCCCGCCCGCGCAGGCTGAGTCGATGGTCGCGGCGCTCGAGGCGAAGGGCATCCCGGTGGAGTACGTGCCGTTCGAGGGCGAACAGCACGGCTTCCGGCGCGCCGAGAACATCGCCGCCGCGCTGGAAGCCGAGCTGTCGTTTTACGGACGGGTGCTGGGGTTCGAGCCGTCCGCCTAGAACGGATACCCCTGCAACCCCTTCGTGCCCTTGAGCGCCGAGATCTCGCCGGTGTGGGCGAAGTTGTTGCCCAGGAGCATGTTGGTCAGCACGCCGGCCATCGGCATCACGCCCATGCCCCAGCTGGTCAGGTCGATGGGGCGGTCCAGGTCGGCGTCCGTCAGGCCGCTGAGGAAGGTGTCCGTCTGGGCGTAGACGGCCTTGTTGTAGTCGGCCAGATCGGCGGGGTTGCACGTGTAGGCGCGTGATCCTTCCGACGTCTGCGTCATCAGCATCGGCAGGCCGAGCTTCTGCCCGTAGCCCTCCCGCTCCCAGATCGGCGGTTGGCCCTGCAGCATGCTGACCATGCCGTCCTCGCTGTGGAGGATGTG
>JBDTSC010000381.1:0-3919 GCA_039931375.1 Ardenticatenales bacterium | reverse complement strand
GGCGCCTGCGAAGGCAGGCGCGCGGTGTCGCGCAGCGACACCCCCAGCGACGGCTTCAGCCGTTGAATCCCTCACGGTCCCGCGTCCACCTCCTTCACGGCCCCGCCCCGCCGACTCCTTGCCCCGCGTCCCCCCATCTCCGCTAAAATCGCACCATGCTCCCACCCCCGTCCATCACCATCCTCGGCCTAGGCCCCGGCTCCCCCCGCCACCTCACCCTCGCCGCCCACGACGCCCTCGCGTCCGCCGCCGAGGTCCACGTGCGCACGGCCGGCTTCCCGGGCGTCGCCGCGATCCCCGCCACCGCGACCGTCATCGCCTGCGACGATTTGTACGCGGCGCATGACGCGTTCACCGACGTCTACGCCGCCATCGCGGAGCGCGTCGTCGCCGCCGCGGCGCGTGGGCCGGTGGTGTACGCGGTGCCGGGCGATCCGGCGGTGGGCGAGACGACCGTCGGGCTCGTGCGCAGCATCGCGGCGGAGCGCGGCATCGATGTCGAGGTGCTGCCGGGGGTCTCCTTCGTCGGGCCGACGCTCTCGGCGCTCGGCTGGGACGCGCTGGACGGCGTGCAGATCGCCGACGCGACGGAGCTTGGGCAGCGGCACCACCCGTCCATCGACCCGGACCGCGCCGCGCTGGTCGCCCAGGTCTACAGCCGGATCGTCGCGTCCGACGTGAAGCTCGTCCTCCAGAACCAGTACCCGGACGATCACCCCATCCATATCGTCTCGGGCGCCGCGTCGCCGACGCCGCGCGTGACGACGACGACGCTGGCCGCGCTGGACCACGTCGAGGCGTTCGACGACGTCACGACGATCGGCGTTCCGCCGCTCGAACGCCCCGGCTCGCTGCTCAGCCTGGCGGAGGTCATCGCCCACCTGCGCGCGCCGGACGGCTGCCCGTGGGACCGCGAGCAGACGCACGAGAGCCTGCGGCCCTACATGATCGAAGAAGCGTACGAGGCCGTCGCGGCCATCGATGGGGACGATCCGCAACAGTTGGCCGAAGAGCTGGGCGACATGCTCCTTCAGGTCGTCCTCCACAGCCAGCTCGCGGTCGAGGCCGGCGACTTCGGCATCGCCGACGTCGTGCGCCATGTCACGGAAAAGCTCATCCGTCGCCACCCGCACGTCTTCGGCGACGTCGTCGCGGAGACACCGGCCGAGGTGTTGGCGAACTGGGATCAGCTGAAGCGGGACGAGAAGGCCGCCAAGGCTGCTTCTTCGTCGGACGCGAATGCCGGTGCCGACGTCGTCGCGCCGGTCGACCCGTTCATCGACATCCCGCCGTCGCTGCCCGCCCTGATGCGTGCCCAAGCCGTCCAGCGCAAGAGCGCCAAGATCGCACCCGCCGCCGCCTCTGTTCCGAGAGGCGGCGATCCCACGGCCACCGCCGACCTCCTCGCCACCGTCGCCGCCCTCGCCGACATCGTCGCCACCGCACCGCCCGACGCGGCCGCGGCCCTCGACGCGGACGACCCGCGCGCGGAGGCCGTCGGCCAAGCGCTGTGGGCCCTCGCCGCCGTCGCCCGCGGGCTGGGCGTCGACGGCGAGACGGCGTTGCGTGACGTGACGCGGCGCGTGGAAGACGGCGTTCGAGGGCAAGCCGGGCCATAATCGGCCGCCCCCGCTCCCCGCGGAGCGCCGGAGCAGCCACACGGAGGCCGACCCCCATGTCCACGTCGTCGATGTCCGCGACGAAGATCGCTCGCGTCCACGCCCGCGAGGTGCTCGACTCGCGCGGCAACCCGACCGTCGAGGCCGTCGTCACGCTGGCCGGCGGGGCCGTCGGCGGCGCGATGGTGCCGTCGGGCGCCTCTACCGGCGCGCACGAGGCGGTCGAGCGGCGGGATGGCGCGAAGAACCGCTACGGCGGCAAGGGCGTGCTGGACGCGGTCGCGTCCGTGACAGGCGAGATCGCCGACGCCGTCGTCGGGTGGGACGCCCTCGACCAGCGCGGGCTCGATGGGGCGATGATCGCCCTGGACGATACCCCCAACAAGGCGCGTCTCGGCGCGAACGCGATCCTGGCCGTGAGCCTTGCATCCGCCCGCGCCGCCGCGAACGCCGTCGGCCTGCCGCTGTATCGCTACCTCGGCGGCCCAAACGCGCGCGTCCTGCCCGTGCCGATGCTCAACATCCTGAACGGCGGCAAGCACGCCTCGAACTCGACGGACTTCCAGGAGTTCATGGTCATGCCCGTCGGCGCGCCGACGTTCGCGGAGGGCCTGCGATGGGGCGTCGAGGTGTACCAGGCGCTGAGGGCTGTCTTGCAGGACATGGGCCAGGCCACGAACGTCGGCGACGAGGGCGGCTTCGCGCCGAGCCTGCCGTCCAACGAGGCGGCCGTCGAGATCGTGCTGCAGGCGATCGAGCGCGCCGGCTACCGGCCGGGCGAGGACATCGCCCTCGCCCTCGACCCGGCGGCCACGGAGATCTTCGCCGGCGGCACGTACAACCTCGCGGTCGAGAACCGCTCGCTGACGCCGGAGCGGATGGTCGACTTCTGGGCGGACTGGGTCGCCCGCTATCCGATCGTCAGCATCGAGGACGGCCTGGCGGAGGACGATTGGGACACCTGGGCCGCGCTGACCGCGCGGATCGGCGGCGACGTCCAGCTCGTGGGCGACGATATATTGGTCACGAACGTCGACCGGCTGGACCGCGCGATCCGCGGCGCGAACGCGAACAGCATCCTGGTCAAGCTCAACCAGATCGGCACGCTGACCGAGACGCTCGACGCGATCGACATGGCCAAGCGCGCCGGCTGGACGGCCGTGATCAGCCATCGCTCCGGCGAGACGGAGGACACGTTCATCGCCGACCTGGCCGTGGCCACGAACGCCGGCCAGATCAAGACGGGCGCCCCGGCCCGCTCGGATCGCGTCGCCAAGTACAACCGCCTGCTCGCCATCGCCGACCAGCTGGGTTCCGCGGCCGAGTACGCCGGCCGCGCCGCGCTCAATGGACGCTGATCGCACGTTCGCCACATCGGCGGCCCTCTTCGCCGCCGCCCAACGCGTCCTGCCCGGCGGCGTCGACAGCCCCGTCCGCGCGTTTCGCGGCGTCGGCGGCCACCCGCTGTTCATCGAGCGGGGCGAGGGCGCGTACATCGTCGACGCGGACGGCAACCGCTATGTCGACTACGTCGGCTCGTGGGGCCCGCTGATCCTCGGCCACGCCCACCCGGCCGTCGTGCAGGCCGTCCGCGATCAGGCGGGCCGCGGCACGAGCTTCGGGGCGCCGACGCGGCTGGAAACGGAACTCGCCGAGCGGATCATCGCCGCCGTGCCATCTATCGAGCGCGTCCGCTTCGTCAGCTCGGGCACCGAGGCGACGATGAGCCTGATCCGCCTCGCGCGGGCCGCGACTGGGCGGGCCAAGTTCGTCAAGTTCGACGGCGGCTACCACGGCCACGCGGACAGCCTCCTGGTGGCCGCCGGCTCGGGCGTCGCGACGCTCGGCCTGCCCGACTCGCCGGGCGTCACGGCCGGCGCCGCCGCCGACACGCTCGTCGCGCCGTACAACGACGTGGCGGCGGTCGAGGCGCTCTTCCGTGCGCCCGCGAACGAGGGCGCGATCGCCGCCGTCATCGTCGAGCCCGTGGCCGGCAACATCGGCTTGGTGCTCCCGGTCGACGGCTTCCTCGGCGGGCTGCGCGACGTGTGCGACCGCCACGGCGCGTTGTTGATCTTCGACGAGGTGATGACGGGCTTTCGCGTCGCGTACGGCGGCGCCGGCGCGCTGTACGGCGTAGCTCCCGACCTCGTCGCCCTCGGCAAGGTCATCGGCGCGGGCCTGCCCGTCGGCGCGTACGGCGGCCGCGCCGACCTCATGGCGCACGTCGCCCCCGCCGGCGCGATGTACCAGGCCGGCACGCTGTCCGGCAACCCGCTGGCGATGGCGGCGGGCATCGC